>JAZKFR010000142.1:0-8414 GCA_040386295.1 Pseudomonadota bacterium
CGCTGCCTTTCTGCGGGCGTTAAGTGGTAACTCTTGCTATAGTGCGGCCTGCATTTTTGGCACCCGATAGCGAGCATGAGATTCCCATGAGTTCTTCCCCTGAGCAGGCTGTTTCCCCTGATTTACCTTACCCGCCCGAAATTGTGCGTGAGGTCGCCAAACGGCGGACTTTTGCCATTATTTCTCACCCCGATGCAGGGAAAACGACGCTGACCGAAAAGCTGCTGTTATTCGGCGGCGCGATTTTGTTAGCGGGGACTGTGAAATCGCGCAAGAGCGCGCGCCATGCCACCTCGGATTGGATGGAGGTGGAGAAGCAACGCGGTATTTCGGTGACTAGCTCGGTGATGCAGTTTGATTACCAAGGGCACACGATTAACCTGCTCGATACCCCAGGGCATGAAGACTTTTCCGAGGATACCTATCGTGTGTTAACGGCGGTCGATGCAGCAGTGATGGTGATCGATGCGGCGAAGGGTGTTGAGGCGCAAACGATCAAGCTGATCAATGTGTGCCGTATGCGGAATACGCCGATCATTACCTTCGTTAATAAACTTGACCGCGAAGTGCGCGAGCCGTTTGAATTGCTTGAAGAAATCGAGTCTGTACTCGGCATCGAGTGCGCGCCGATTACCTGGCCGATCGGCATGGGCAAAAGCTTTCGCGGCGTCTATCACCTGCTCGGTGATTGCCTGCTGCACTTTGCTCCGGGCGAGGAACGGCGAACGCAATCGGTCAAGCTCGACGGTATCGATAATCCTTTGTTAGACACGCAATTCCCGGCTGAAGTTGCCAAATTGCGCGAGGACGTGGCCCTGATTCAGGGCGCGAGCAGCCCTTTCTCCCTGGTCGATTTTTTGGCGGGTGCGCAAACCCCGGTTTTTTTCGGTTCGGGGATCAATAATTTTGGGGTGCAAGAGATTCTGCAAGCCTTGCTCGACTGGGCGCCGCCGCCGCAAGCGCGCGATGCGGGCAGCCGTTTTGTCCAACCAGCCGAACCGGCGTTTAGCGGTTTTGTTTTTAAGATTCAAGCCAATATGGATCCGAAACACCGCGATCGTATTGCCTTCTTTCGCGTTTGTTCTGGGCGCTACAGCTCGGGTATGAAGGTGAAACACGTGCGCTTGGAGCGCGAAATTAAACTGGCTAATGCGCTCACCTTTATGGCCAACGAGCGGGTGTTGATGGACGACGCAGTGGCGGGCGACATCATCGGCATCCACAACCACGGCAATCTGCACATCGGCGACACCTTGAGCGAGGGCGAGCTGCTGAGCTTTAAAGGAATTCCTTATTTTTCGCCTGAGCTCTTCCGCGTTGCGCGTCTGCGTGATCCGCTGAAAAGCAAACAGTTGCAAAAAGGCTTGCAAGAGTTAGGCGAGGAGGGCGCGATCCAGGTTTTTGAGAATTTGGCGAGTGGTGCGCTTTTGCTCGGCGCTGTCGGTCAGTTGCAGTTTGAGGTGGTGGCGCAACGTTTGCAGACCGAATACAAGGTCGATGCGATTTTTGAAGTGGCCGATATTCATACCGCACGCTGGCTCACCTTTCCTGATCAAGCGACGCACCGTTTGTTTGAGCGCGAGCAGCAGCATCGGATGGCGAGAGACGTGGACGGCAACCTCGTTTATCTGGCCAGCACCCGTTATAACCTCGACGTGACGCGTGAGAAATGGACGAAAGTCGGCTTCCACGCGGTACGTGAGCATGGTCAAGTTTTGGCATAACAGCCTTGCCTGGCTGTGCCCCCGCGTTGTTTTGTTGAATTTTTGATGAATCCCCATGAATTTTGAACTTCTGGCAACAGACGGTGCCGCGCGCCGTGGGCGCTTGCACTTAAACCACGGCCTGGTTGAAACCCCCGTCTTTATGCCGGTGGGCACTTACGGCACCGTCAAGGCGATGACGCCGCGTGATTTGCACGAGATCAAGGCGCAAATTTGCCTGGGTAATACCTTCCATCTGTGGCTGCGTCCTGGTCTTGACGTGATCGCTGCACACGGGGGTTTGCATCGTTTTATGGGCTGGGATAAGCCGCTCTTGACCGATTCGGGCGGTTTTCAAGTTTTCTCGCTCGGTGCGCTGCGCAAGATCAGCGAAGAGGGGGTCGCATTTCAATCGCCGATCAACGGTGATCGCCTGTTCCTGACGCCCGAATTATCGATGGCGATTCAGCACACTTTGAACGCTGACATCATCATGATTTTTGATGAATGCACGGCGTATCCGGCGAGCTTTGAGGTGGCGGCGCAATCGATGCGCTTATCTTTGCGTTGGGCGCAACGTTCGCGCGCTGCGCATCAGCGTCTTTGCGCCGAGTCGGGGCGTGCCGCCGAGCAACACAATGCGCTGTTTGGCATTGTTCAAGGCGGGATGTACGAGGCTTTGCGTGACGAATCTCTGGCCGGCCTCGTCGAGCTGGATTTTGACGGTTTTGCTCTGGGTGGATTGTCGGTGGGTGAGCCGAAAGAAGACATGCGACGCATCTTGGCGCACAGCGCGCCGCGTTTGCCCGAGCACAAACCGCGCTACTTGATGGGCGTCGGTACACCCAAAGATTTGCTCGAAGCGGTGCTTGCCGGAATCGATATGTTTGACTGCGTGATGCCGACACGCAACGCCCGCAACGGACATTTATTTACCCGTTACGGCGAGATCAGAATCAAGAACGCGCAGTATCGGCAAGACTTAAAACCGCTAGACGAAAGCTGCACTTGCTACACCTGCACACATTTTTCGCGTGCCTATTTACACCACCTGCACCGCGTTGGCGAGATTCTGGGTGCGCAGCTCAATACGATTCATAACCTGCACTATTACCAAACGCTGATGCATGAGCTGCGCGAGGCGATTGCCGCTGGGCGTTTAAGCGCTCTGGTGGCAGATACCTATGCGGCTTGGAGCGCTTGATTCTTGCTTCGTTGTTCCCCGCGCTCTGGTGTTGTCTCTGTTGCGTTTTTCCCTCTCCCGCCCTTGCCAGGGCACCCTCTCCCCCTTTGTGGGCGAGGGGAAGGCTAGCGTTGGGGGAAGGCGTTTAGGTTGAGGGTTGGGGCGTGCTCTGCTTTTAGTGGGGGGCTCACTGATTCGTTTATTTTTTTGCTTTGATCGGCGAGAGGTGGGCGTTATTCAGTGGGCGTTGATGGGCGAAAGTCGGTCTCCAGGCTTGTCTTTGCGGTGCGCTGCGCTTGTGTCGAGGTCTTTCTTCCTGCACAGCGTATAAAATAGCTGTCCTGATTTTTCTGACTGTTCTGGCTTTTTATCGGGGAGTGATCAGCACCATGAAAAAATATGTCGTCGCCTGTTTGTCGTCTCTCTTTCTGCTTGCGCTGCCTTTGCCTGGGCAAGCGCAAAATCGAGTCTTGCCTGATTTTGTCGAGCTGGTTGAGAAATACGGCTCAGCCGTGGTCAATGTCAGTACCACGCAACGCGTGCGCAGCAGCGCGCTGCAACCCAAGCAGGCGAGGCCGGGCAGCCAGGGTAATCCGGGTGGAATGCAGCCCTTTGGCCTGGACGAAGACGATCCCTTGTTTGATTTGTTTCGTCGTCTCTTGCCTGGGCAACCTGGCTTCCCGGGTGGGCAAAACGTGCCACGTGAAGCGGAGACGCGCTCTTTAGGCTCTGGTTTTATCGTCAGCGCGGAAGGCTACATTTTGACGAACGCGCACGTGATCGACGCTGCCGACGAAATTTTGGTGCGGCTGACCGACAAGCGCGAATTTAAAGCGAAGGTGATTGGCGCCGATAAGCGCACGGATGTTGCTTTGATCAAAATCGAGGCCGGTGGCAGTTTGCCGGTGGTGCGTTTGGGTGATCCGAATACGCTTAAAGTCGGCGAATGGGTGCTTGCCATCGGCTCGCCGTTTGGCTTTGAAAACAGCGTCACGGCCGGCATTGTCAGCGCCAAAGGACGCTCTTTGCCGCAGGAGAATTTTGTTCCGTTTATTCAGACCGATGTGGCGGTTAATCCCGGTAACTCCGGCGGCCCTTTGTTCAATATGAAAGGCGAAGTGGTCGGCATTAACTCGCAAATTTATAGCCGTTCGGGTGGCTTCATGGGTATCTCTTTCGCGATTCCAATCGATGTGGCGATGGACGTGCAGAACCAACTGCGTGCGCGCGGCAAAGTCAGCCGTGGTCGTATCGGCGTGACGATTCAAGAAGTCAGTAAAGAGCTGGCTGAATCCTTTGGTTTAAGCAAAGCGCAAGGCGCCTTGGTCAGCGCGGTGCAAGAGGGCTCGCCAGCCGATAAAGCGGGTATTGAAGCGGGCGATGTGATTCTGAAATTTGACGGCAAAGCCGTGGCTAGCGCGCAGGACTTAACCCGCCTCGTCGCGGCGACGCGGCCAAAAACGCAGGTGCCGGTGCAGCTCTGGCGTCAGGGCGCGCTGAAAGAAGTGAGCGTCACGCTGGGTGAAATTGTCGATGTCAAAGTGGCGGGCAAAGCCTCAGCTAACGCGCAAAATGGCGCTGCCGCAGCGGCAGAAAATCGGCTCGGCGTGGTTTTTGCCGAGTTAAGCAGCGAGCAGAAACGTCGCTTAAATGCGACGCATGGGTTGCTTGTGGTTGATGCGCGTGCGCTTTCCGTTACGGCTGATTTGCGTCCTGGCGATCTTGTTTTGGCGCTGATCAACAAGGGTGTGAGCACCGAGCTTAAAACGCCAGAGCAGTTCAACCGATTATTGGCGGCACTGGATAAAAATGCGCTGATCACCTTGTTGCTGCGGCGTGGCGAGGTGCAGAGTTTTGTCACAATCAAACTGTCGGCCAAGCCAGGCGCAGAGTAGGCCTAGTAGGCTTGGTAAGCCTGGCTTTGAGCTAGCTTTGTTTAAATTGTTTTTTTATTGAGTCGCACATGAATATCGTCATTCTGGCTGCCGGGCAGGGCACGCGTATGCACAGCGCTTTGCCTAAAGTGCTACACCCTTTGGCGGGTAAGCCGATGCTGGCGCATTTGATCGCTACGGCAAAGCGTTTGCTGCCGCACAAACTTTGCTTGGTTTATGGCTATGGCGCCGATCAATTGAAAGCAGCGTTCGCCAGCACCTCGGACGCTGAGGCCGAGCTCTGTTGGGTGGAACAAACACAGCAGCTCGGTACCGGGCATGCGGTGCAGCAGGCGCTGCCGTATCTGCTCGACGCGCCCGCTGCGGCAGGCGCTGCCGCGACGACGCTGGTGCTTTACGGGGATGTGCCCTTGCTGCGCTTCGAGACCCTACAAAGCTTGTGCCAAGCGGCGCAGGGTCGCTTAGCGATTTTGACCCAACACTTGGCCGAACCAGGCGCCTACGGGCGCATCGTGCGCGACGCTGAGGCGCGCGTGCTGCGTATTGTCGAAGCGAAAGATGCGACGCCTAGCGAGCGCGCGATCAATGAAGTGAACACCGGCATTATGGCGTTGCCCACCGCCTGTTTGCGTCGTTGGCTAGCCCAGCTGAATAACGACAACGCGCAGCGCGAGTACTACTTGACCGACATTGTCGCGCTCGCGGCGGCGGAGGGCGTTGACATTGCTACGGTGGCGGCGGAGCACCCCTGGGAAGTGCTCGGGGTTAACGACAAAGCGCAGCTGGCGACGCTAGAACGCGTCGTGCAAACGCAATACGCAGCAAAATTGTTGGCGCAAGGCGTGCGTTTAGCCGATCCGGCACGCCTTGACGTGCGCGGCGAGCTGCATTGCGGACGCGATGTTTTTATCGACATCAACGCAGTGTTTGAAGGCGTGGTTAGCTTGGGCGATGGCGTCAGCATCGGTCCGAACTGTGTGTTGCAAAACGCGCAAATTGGCGCCGGCACACAGATCGCTGCGTTTAGCCATTTGTCCGAGGTGGTGGTGGGAGAGGCCGCACGCATCGGCCCGTTTGCTCGACTGCGACCCGGCACCGAGCTGGGTGAGGGCGTCCATGTCGGCAATTTTGTTGAGTTAAAGAACAGCCAGATCGGCGCGCAGTCTAAGGTCAATCATTTGGCTTACATCGGCGATGCGCAGATTGGTCGCCGCGTTAATGTGGGCGCCGGGACGATCACCTGTAACTACGATGGCGTGAATAAGCATCAAACGATTATCGAAGACGATGTGTTTATCGGTTCCGATAGCCAACTGGTTGCGCCGGTGGTGGTTGGTCGTGGTGCCACACTGGGCGCCGGTACTACGCTGACGCGCGACGCACCGGCTGATGCCTTGACCGTGTCGCGCACCCGGCAAATCAGCATCAGCGACTGGAAACGTCCGCAAAAAAATGCCCTGAAAAGAACGGCTAAATAAGCCTGACTAAATCGCCCAAACAAACGAGAAAGTGAGTTCGCCATGTGTGGCATCGTCGCTGCGATTGCGCATCGCAATAGTGTTTCTAACGTCGTTCCTATCCTGCTCGAAGGGCTGAGCAAACTTGAATACCGTGGTTACGATTCAGCTGGTTTGGCTGTGCTCAATGCGCAGGGTTTGCAGTCTTGGCGGGCTTTGGGGCGGGTTGCTGAGCTACGCGCGCAGGTGCACGCCGAGCAGGCTAGCGGCCAGGTTGGTATTGCGCATACGCGCTGGGCAACCCATGGCGTGCCTGCCGAACGCAACGCGCATCCGCACTGCTCGCACGGCATCGCCGTGGTGCATAACGGCATTATCGAAAATCACGAAAGTTTGCGTCAGCGTCTGATCGCGGCGGGCTATCTGTTTACGTCTGATACCGATAGCGAGGTCATCGCACACCTGTTGGCGTATGAGGTGGCGAGCGCGCAGCACGCTGATTTTTTAAGCGCGCTGCGCAGTGCTTTGCGCCAGTTGCAAGGCGCTTATGCGCTGGCGATTATGGATGCGGCACAGCCCGAGCGTTTGTTCGTCGCGCGTCAAGGTTCGCCTTTGCTGATCGGAATTGCCGCGAGCGGGGTTTATGCGGCGTCGGATGCTGCCGCGCTGCTGCAAGTCACGCGGCGCATGGTTTATCTCGAGAATGGCGATTGCGCTGAGCTGAGTGCCGACGGTTACCGCATCAGTCGGCTTGACGGCAGCGCGCTGCCCCTGAGCGCGCGTCCTGAAGTCGAGTCACAACTCTCGGCTGCCGCCGTTGAATTGGGCAATTATCGGCATTTCATGCAGAAAGAAATTTTTGAGCAGCCGGCTGCGGTAGCGAATACCTTAGAAATGATCAGCCAGGGCAATAGCCTGCAAGCAGGGGTTTTTGGTGCCGCCGCCGAGTCTGTTTTTGCTCAGGTGCAACAGGTCTTGATTCTCGCTTGCGGCACCAGCTATCACGCGGGCTGTCTTGCGCGTTATTGGCTAGAAGCGCTGGCGGGTCTGCCTTGCAGCGTTGAAATTGCGAGCGAATACCGTTATCGCCAATCGGTGCCCAATGAGCAAACCCTAGTCATCACGCTATCGCAATCCGGCGAGACGGCGGACACCTTGGCGGCCTTACAACACGCGCAAGCGCTCGGTATGCGGCACAGCTTAGCGATTTGTAATGTCGCCGAATCGTCGCTGGTACGCGCCACCAAATTACGCTTTATCACCCGTGCTGGTCCCGAGATTGGGGTTGCTTCGACCAAAGCGTTTACCACGCAACTGGCGGCGCTTTATTTGCTCAGCTTAGTTTTGGCCAAACAGCGTGCTCACTTGAGTGTGTCCGATGAGCACGAGCAATTACACGCTTTGCGCCATCTTCCCTTGGCGCTGAGTAAGGTGCTGATGCTAGAAGAACCGATACGCGCCTGGGCGGAGCGCATTGCCCTGCGCCAGCACGCGCTGTTTTTGGGGCGTGGGCCGCATTATCCGATTGCGCAAGAAGGTGCGCTCAAACTCAAAGAAATCTCTTACATCCACGCCGAGGCCTACCCTGCTGGCGAACTCAAACACGGCCCATTAGCCTTGGTTGACCATCAAATGCCGGTGATCGCCGTCGCCCCGAACGACGCGCTCTTGGAAAAATTAAAGTCCAATTTGCAAGAAGTACGCGCCCGAGGCGGCGAGCTTTACGTGCTTGCCGACGCCGATAGCAGCATCACCCCGAGCGAGGGACTCCATCTGATTCGCTTTCCTGAACCGTACAGCAGCCTATCGCCGATTTTGCACGTGGTGCCGCTACAACTGCTGGCTTACCACGTTGCCCTGGTGCGCGGCACCGATGTCGATAAACCGCGTAATTTGGCGAAGTCGGTGACGGTGGAGTAATGCCCGGCTGCATTTCTTGCGTGAGCGGCTTGCAGTTGAGCTTCTGATCAGTCTACAGAGTAAGACCTCTGCACAACCGTAGCGCGCCACAAAGACAAGCCTGAAGACCGGCTTGCGCCCATCACGCCCACTTAATCATGCCCTCCTCTCGCCGACCCAAGCAAAAAAATAAACGAGTCAGTGAGCACGCCACTCGAGGCAGAAAACGCCCTAGCCACCAACATAAACGTCTTCACCCAACGCTTGCTTTCCCCTC
>JAZKFR010000143.1:0-34969 GCA_040386295.1 Pseudomonadota bacterium
GTGCCTCGCCCGCGCTGAAGAACTTTTCTTGGGCTGCTTTGAGTCCGGCAGAGCAAGAATGGTTTAGTAAAAAATGCACGGGCGCGACGCAGCTGAGTCAGTGCACCAGCGCGCTGAATGATGTTCAGCGCGGCTTAATCGAGAACGGTGAAGTCATGCTCAACTATCTGCGTGGGCAGCAGGAGATGCAAACGACGCTGGATACGCTAAATAATCCGCTGATGCGCGTTCGTGACCACACCTTGGGCGACGTGGTTAACGCCAAAGCAACCTATGTGCGGGATTCGCGCCGGGCGTATCTGGACGCGGGTTACGCTGCGTTTAGGGTCACGCAAGCGAGCCGAGCAGCCAGCCTATACGTCGCGGCAAACGACGGTATGTTGCACGCTTTTAAAGCAGATGCTGAGAACGATGCCGGAACCGAGCTGTGGGCTTATGTGCCGCGCCAAGTGATGCCGGATCTATGGCAATTGGCCGATAACGCCTACGGTCTGCATCATCGCTATTTCGTGGATGGTTCGCCAACGATAGGCGATGTGGCGCTCGATGGGGTATGGAAAACCATCTTGGTTGCGGGCTTAAATAAAGGTGGGCGCGGTTTTTACGCGCTGGATGTGACCGATCCCAATCGGCCGCAGGCGCTGTGGGAGTTTTGTGCCGAAGCAGAGCGCTGCGCGTTGCAAGACGATAACTTGGGCTATAGCTATGCTGACCCGATCATCACCAAGCGGCCTAGCGACGGGAAGTGGGTTGTGTTGGTTACTTCTGGGTACAACAACAATGTTGTGCCTGGGAACAATGCGGCGACGGGCGATGGCAAAGGCTATCTATATGTTCTAGACGCCAACACCGGCAGACTGTTAGAAAAAATCAGTACGGACGTGGGTGATACGACGACGCCCTCGGGCTTGAGCAAGATCAGCGCCTGGGTGGAAAACGCGCAGACAGATAACACCACGCTACGTGTTTATGGGGGCGATTACCTAGGCAATCTATGGCGTTTTGATTTGCCGAGAGAAGTCGGTTCGACCATCACCGTAAAGCGCTTGGCGCGGCTGACTGACCCAAGCAATCTGGCTCAGCCCATCACCTCAGCGCCTGAATTAGGGCGCTGCGAAAGCAAGGACATGGTCTACATCGGCAGCGGCAGCTATTTGGGCGATTCTGACGTGAGCAATGCGCAGACTCAAACTATTTATGCCATTAAGGATACGGGCACAGAGCTCGGGGTGCTGCGCCCTGATTCGAATGCTGCCGCCAGTTCTGGCGATATGTTGCAGCGAACTTTGACGCCGTTTGTGGGGTCGGACGGTAGGGCAACCGGTGAGCTAATCATCAGCAATAACAGCACTGATCTGGATTTGGCTACGCGTAGGGGGTGGTTTATGGATCTTGATCAGCATCGAGAGGGTCTTGATGAGCAAACGGGTCAAACCATCGATTTGCCCGGTGAGCGCGTTAACATGCTTAGTCTGCCAGTGCAGTTAGTGCGTAATACTTTGGTTGCCGTGACGAATCAACCGGCCGCTGCGGTCAATGCATGTCAAATCGGCGGCGTTAGTTACCAATACAACATTTCTGCTTGTACCGGCGGCGCGGTTAACGGGGTGCTTCACGGTGTGGTTGGAACCAAGCTTGCTGATGCGATTGTGGTCGGTTCTTTGATTGTCATGTTGCCTAGCGGGAAATTCAAACTGATTAGCACACTCGCTGGCGGCACGCAGAAGACGACGGATGTACCTATAGATTCTGGTGGTGCCCGCCGCGTCTCCTGGCGTGAGCTGACGCAGTGAGCTGTAGATGAATGCGTCTGGAAATGCGCCTGCGCCACCGAATCGAGGGGATGCCGCCATGCTTTGTTCTGGCTGTGGCGTGCATTGCTTCTTTGCTTGCACACTTTTGTCTGTTGCTTTACCTCGAGCTGTTCGCTCCGGGGCGCGTGCGTTCGCCTAGGCAAGCTTTGCCGGTGAGCGTGACCTTGAGCGCGCGCGCTGCGCAGGGTGAGCGGATTCCGCACGCAAGCCCGCCGCCAGTTCATGTTAAGTCCACGTTGCTGGTGCCCACTGTCTCTGCTCTGCCGGGTGCTTTGTCTGAGCCGGCGCCAGCGCAAGAAATGAGCGTCGTCATTCCGCAGTTTTTTGCTGTTGAGTACTACCCTCTCGATCAGCTCAGCAGTCGTCCTGAATTGATCGATAGCGTTGATTTGAGTATGCCCTTTCCGCAAGAGCCGCCGGGCGAGAAACGTGTTTTGGCTGCTTTGTTTATTAACGAGTTGGGGATCGTTGATCGCATGGAAATGCTGCCTAATGATTTGCATCCTGAGTCGATTGAGCAGCTGAAAACGATTTTTCTTAACGCGCGTTTTCAGCCGGGTGAAATTGCCGGGGTTTGGGTGAAAAGTCAGATGCTGATCGAAATTAACATCGGTGCCATGACAGACAGCACGCTTGAGCGTGGTTTCATGTAGCCATCTCTCCGTTTTGCGCTGGTTTTGCACTATGCGGCTGTTTTGGCTGATATTTTTCTTGACAAGTGATTGCTGAGTGCATATAGTGCTCGGTCGTTTTGTTTCATTATTTTTTGGAGTCTTCACCATGTATGCGGTCATAAAAACCGGGGGCAAGCAGTATCGCGTTGTCGCCGGCGAAAAATTGAAAATAGAACAGATACCGGCAGACATTGGCGCAGAAATCATCCTTGACCAGATCCTGATGTTAGGCGAAGGTGAGACGGTGAAAATCGGCGCGCCACTGATCGTTGGGGCATCGATTAAAGCGACGGTTATTGCACAAGGTCGTCATGACAAGATCAGAATCTTCAAGATGCGGCGCCGGAAGCACTATCAGAAGCACCAAGGCCATCGCCAAAACTACACTGAAATTCGGATTGATCTGATTGCCGATGGCGCTGCAAGCGCTGTTTCGGCTTGATTGGAGAGCTAACTCATGGCACATAAAAAAGCAGGCGGTAGTTCGCGTAATGGACGCGACTCGGAGTCGAAACGACTTGGCGTTAAACGTTACGGTGGGCAGCTCGTGCTGGCGGGCAACATTATTGTTCGGCAGCGTGGCACCGAGTTTCATCCCGGCGAAAACGTGGGCATTGGCAAGGATCACACCTTGTTTGCCTTGATTGAAGGTCGTGTTCAGTTTGCGATTAAAGGTGAGCGGCGTAGACGTACGGTTAGTATTCTCCCGCTAGCAGCCTGAGCATTTTGTAAGCACGACTGAGTCGGGTCGTGTTTGCTGCACAAAAGCCCTATCGTCACGGTAGGGCTTTTTAGTTGGTGCCTGTTTTTTGTCGATTTTTGCTTGATTGTTGATGGCCGGGCAATTGTGCAGCGATGCATTGGCCAATCCGCCTTGCCCTGGATTGCCTGGGTTTGCATGACTCGGCGGAGTCAGCGTCTGATCGACGAAGCAGAACGTGCGGCAATGATCGAGAAAAACCGGAGGGAGCAGAGATGAAATTTATCGACGAGGCAAAGATTTTTACAGCGGCGGGCGATGGCGGCAATGGCATCGCCTCGTTTCGACGCGAGAAATACGTTCCCTTGGGAGGACCTGACGGGGGGGACGGTGGGCATGGCGGTAGCGTTTATGCGCTGGCGGATCGCAATATCAATACCTTGGTTGAGTTTCGTTACACCCGGAAATGTCTAGCACAGCGGGGTGAGAATGGTTCGTCTAGCGATTGCTACGGCAAAACGGGCAAAGATATTGTGTTGCGCGTCCCCGTTGGCACGGTGATTACCGACCTCAACAGCCAGGAGGTGGTGGCCGATCTTAACGTCGATGGGATGCGCGTATTGTTAGCCAAAGGCGGACGTGGTGGCCTTGGCAACACGCATTTTAAATCCAGCGTGAACCGCGCGCCGCGCCAATGCACTAAGGGCGATCCGGGCGAAGAGCGCGATCTTAAATTGGAGCTGCGTGTGCTCGCCGATGTGGGGCTGCTCGGGCAGCCGAACGCCGGGAAGAGCACGTTTATCCGCGCTGTCTCGGCGGCGCGCCCCAAGGTCGCCGACTATCCGTTCACCACCATGCATCCCAATTTGGGCGTGGTGCGCGTCAGCGAGAACAAAAGCTTTGTCATTGCCGATATTCCTGGATTGATTGAGGGGGCGGCTGATGGCGCTGGGCTGGGCATTCGTTTTCTCAAGCATTTGGCGCGCACGCGCGTGCTGCTGCATATTGTTGATTTGGCGCCACTCGATCCTGAGCACGACCCCGTGCACGACGCGCGTGCCATCGTTAATGAGCTAGTGCAATACAGCCCAGAGTTGGCAGATAAGCCGCGTTGGTTGATCCTGAATAAATTGGATTTGATTCCTGCCGAGGAGCGTGAGCAACGCGTGGCAGATTTTCTCGCGGCCTATACGCTTGGGCAAACCATGCCGCCGTGTTTTCGCATTAGTGCGATCAACGGCGAAGGCTGTCGTGAGCTGATCTATAAGCTCTACGATGCGCTCGAACAGTTGGTACCGCCAGCGCCTGCGGTCGGTAGTGAGCGTAGCGCGCACTTCGACGATGAAGACGACGCTGGCGATGATGACGCCGAAGAGACTGGCGCAGAAATCAGTACCGATAGCGTTTTATGAGCAGCGTGCACAGGCTGAATGCCCGGCGTTTTATCGTCAAAGTCGGTTCTGCTTTGGTGACGAATAATGGAGCCGGGCTTGATCTTGCCGCGATTAGTGGCTGGGCGCAGCAGATTGCTGAATTACGCAGCGTCGGTAAAGAGGTGATTCTGGTGTCTTCTGGCGCGATTGCTTGCGGCATGCAGCGCCTCGGTTGGCACAAGCGCCCCCAGGCCATCCATCAACTGCAAGCGGCGGCAGCGGTTGGGCAGATGGGACTGGCGCAAATTTATGAGCAGGCTTTTGCGCAACACGGTTTGTGCACGGCGCAAATTCTGCTGACGCACGACGATCTGGCCGATCGCAAACGCTATCTCAACGCGCGCTCCACCCTCAATACTTTGCTCAAGCTCGGGGTGGTGCCGATCATCAACGAGAACGACACGGTGGTGACGGATGAGATCAAGTTCGGCGATAACGACACGCTTGGCGCGCTGGTGGCGAATCTCGTCGAGGCTGATTGTTTGATTATTCTGACCGACCAACTCGGTTTGTTTACCGCAGATCCTCGCCAAGACGCCAGTGCGACGCTGATCGATCAGGCGCGCGCGGGTGATCCTGCTTTAGAGAAAATGGCCGGTGGAGTGGGTACGCAATACGGGCGCGGCGGCATGATTACCAAGGTGATCGCGGCCAAACGCGCGGCGCGTAGTGGGGCGCATACGGTGATTGCGAGCGGCAGGGTGGCGCAAGTGATTCCGCGCTTGGCTGCGGGTGAAGCAGTTGGTACCTTTTTGCGCGCAGAAACGCCGCCTTTGGCCGCGCGCAAACAGTGGTTGGCCGACCATTTGCAGCTGACGGGACAGTTATTGCTTGACGCGGGCGCCGTGGACGCTTTGCAAGCGGGCAAGAGTTTGTTGCCGATTGGCGTCGTTGCGGTGCAGGGGGATTTCGAGCGCGGCGCCGCAGTTGCGTGCCTTGCTCCAAACGGAGCGGAAATTGCACGCGGCTTGGTGAACTACGGCAGCGCTGAGGCGCGGCGAATTGCGCGTCACGCCAGTCAAGAAATCGAGAGCCTGCTCGGCTATATAGACGATCAAGAAATGATTCATCGTGACAATTTGATCGTGAGCTGAGCCTGCGCACATGTGCGTTAAAGCTGACACGGTGTGTGCGTTATGGGAGGGCGTAGTGACTAGCGAGCAAGGCCAGATGAGGCAGGCAGCGCATGTCGGCCGCGCGCCTGAGTCGTCGCACCCGGTTTCCGTCGCCTACGTGCTTGCTGTCGTCGAGGCAGAGCTTGATTCTCCTTTGGATGCCTTGCTACTGCTCGGTGTTCCCCAGCATGAGGCGATGGCCTTGTTGGTCGCTAGCTGGACTGGCCCGAGCACGACTCCTTCACCTACTCCTGCTGTGCATCAGGCAGAGCAAGGCGTTCCGATTTTTGCCCGGTTGAACAATCAGCGTTGGGTGGCGGTGCTTTATTTGCCTAGAGGACGTTGGGCGGCTTGCAAAATTGTTCCGGCTAGCCAAGGCGCGCAGTGGGCTGGCGCGCGTAATTGGCTGAAGCGGCACGCGGATGCGGCGGGGCAGCTGCGCTTATTCTCGTTGCAGGCCACCCTCTTGATTGATGCGCTTTAGCGCTGTGTGCTACTGCCAGCTGGGGCAGGCTAGCGCGTGTTGTTTTAGCAGTTGGCGTGCCGCTTGGTAGGCCGGGTAATGTTGCGCTACCAGGGCCCAAAAACGTGGGCTATGGTTCATTTCTTTTAGATGCGCTAGCTCGTGTACGACGACATAATCCAGCGCGGCGTAAGGGAAGTGAATTAAGCGCCAGTTCAAACGAATCCCACTTTTTAAACTGCAGCTACCCCAACGTGTACGCGCCGACGAGAGGCTGAGGCGAGGCAGGGTGCTTAAGCCAAATTGCGCGGCGTAGTGTTTTAAGCGCGTGGCGAAGATCGCGTAGGCGCGTGCGCGCAGACTTTGTTCGAGCAGCCGTCCGGCGTCGGACTGGGTTGCCAGGTACAGCGTCAGGCTAGGCTGGTTGTTAGCCGTTGGCGCGTCGCCTAGTTCAGACACTTCGTCTGTTTGCCACAAGGCTTGTCCTGGCCGCTGCCCGCCACTGTCTTCTGGCGTAGGGAGGTGCAGACGCACCGTCAGTTCGCCGCCGAGCAGCGGTAAACGAACGCCATCAACAATGCTGAGGCATTCCGCGCGCGCTTGCGTATGCCAAGCATCGAGCTTGGCAATGATCCATTCGCGGTGTTGCAGCATGCTCGCTTCAACTGCTCTGAACGGGGCGTGTTTGGGTACGCCGACGCGTAGTCCACGGTGGTCTATCGACAAACGAATGCTGCGTCCACGCGAGGGGCGTAGCGCGTAGGAGATCAGCCGCTCACCGAGGCGAATACTGTGCGTGCTCGTTTCTTCTATGCGCTGGCTCATGCTGGTGATGAATTCATTGTGCTTCGACGCTGGATTGCTCTTGCCGATGGCAGCTCGGTTGCAACTCGGTTGCAGCAGATTGAAATTAGCCCGGCTGGCTTGTGTTTGCAGCGGCATAACGGTGCGGCGATATTCTGCGCATTTCCGTTTCTATCCACTGTTCGGCCAGCGCGTTGAGCTCGGTTTCGTCTTTGCCATGGGGGTCGATGGGTGGGCCGATGCTGACGGTGATTAGTCCTGCTCGTTTCAGGAAGGCGTTTTTTCCCCACAGTTCGCCGGCGTCGTGCGCTACGGGCACGATCAGCCTTCCGCTTTGGCTGGACAAATGTGCGCCGCCGGATTTATAGCGCCGCGTTGTACCGGGCGCGACCCGTGTGCCTTCGGGGAAAATCACCACCCAATAGCCTGCGTCAAGCCGTTCTTTGCCTTGATCCGTCACTTGTTTGAGCGCGGCCTTGCCTGAGCTGCGATCGATCGCGATCATCTTCATTGCAGTAAGACCCCAGCCAAAGAAAGGGACCTTCAGCAATGCGCTTTTTAGGACAAAAACCAAGGGTGGAAAAATCGCTTGTAAGGCGACGGTTTCCCAGGCTGATTGGTGTTTGGCCAGAATGATCGAAGCGCTCTTGGGAATGTTTTCTTGCCCTAAGACTTGGTAACGAATGCCGAGCACGTAGCGACTGAGCGTCATAAAGCCGCATCGCCACAGTGCGATCAGGGCGTAACGTGCGCGCAACGGTAGCGCCACCGCCAAGACGACGAGGATGCCGAAAGGTACGGTGAGTAAACAAGCCAGGAGAAGGAAGAGACTGGAGCGGATAAAACAGATCATGGATTTTTTTCTATGGCGGCGGCGTTGGGTTATTGCAAAAGATCATCGACAGCCGCGCTGAGCGAGGCAAACACCAAAGTGCCGTTCGGTAAATTGCCTTCGCTTTGCGTCATGAGTCCTTTCCCGGTCAGGACCAAAATAGGTCGGGCGCCGGCTGTTGCGGCGGCTTGTAAGTCGCGCAAAGAGTCACCAATCGCGGGCGTACCGGCCAAATCTATGTTGAAACAGTGGGCGATCCGCTCAAACATGCCCGCTTTGGGTTTACGGCAACTGCATTTTGAATCGGCGGGGTGTGGGCAATAAAAAATGGCGTCAATGCGCCCGCCAACCAGCTGTACTGCGCGGTGCATTTTGTCGTGAATGGCGTTGAGCGTATCCATGTCGAACAGGCCGCGACCAATACCCGATTGATTGGTTGCCACAACGACGCGATAGCCTGCTTGATTGAGGCGGGCGATGGCTTCCAAACTGCCGGGAATGGGCTTCCATTCGGCTGGCGATTTGATGAACTGCGCTGAATCAGCGTTGATCACGCCGTCACGGTCGAGGATTACGAGTTTCATCTTGTTCGCTTCCTAGATCAAACGGCCAGTTTGGCGATGTCGGCCACCGCGTTTAATTGTTCGTGCAAGGTGTTGAGCAGGTTTAAGCGGTTGGCGCGTAAACGCGGTTGCTCAACGTTGACCATCACCTGCTCAAAAAATTGATCAACCTCGCCGCGAATCATCGATAAGGCGTTGAGCGCCTCAGCGTAATGCTCGTTTTGTACCCAAGTTTTCACCAGGGGAGCGAGGGCAAGCAGGCTGTGGAACAGGTTTTTCTCCGCGCTTTCTTCCAGTAGCGCGGCGTCGGGCGCGGCAAAAACTACCGTAGCCGCTGCGGATTTCTTGAGGATATTGGCAATCCGTTTATGCGCAGCAGCTAAGGCCATGGCTTCGGGCAGTAAGAGAAAATCGCTGACAGCCTTAAGCTTGGCCGGTATTTGGTCGATCCGTGTTGGCGCTTGCGTGAGCACGGCTTCAATCACGTCGGGTAAGTAGCCGGAGTCTTTCAGTAATCCGCGTAGACGTTCAAACATGAAGTGCAGCAGGCTTTTTTCGGCCTCGGCGCTGAGCGTTATATGTTGCGTTTGTAATGCTGCTTTAGCCGCATCGATGAGCATAGCGAGATCAAGCTCGAGCGGGGTTTCGAGCAAGATGCGCAGTACCCCGAGTGCGGCACGGCGTAGGCCGAAGGGGTCTTTGTCTCCCGTCGGCAGTTGGCCTATGCTGAAAAACGCAACTAAGCTGTCGAGCTTGTCGGCGAGGGCGACGGCGCAGGCGACTTTGCCTTGGGGTAGCGCATCACCGGCGAAACGCGGGCGGTAATGTTGCTCGATGGCGTCGGCGACCGGCGCTGGAAAGCCCTCGTGCAGTGCGTAGTAACGCCCCATCACGCCTTGTAGTTCGGGGAACTCGCCCACCATGTCGCTGAGTAAATCGAGCTTGCACAATTGCGCTGCGTCGCGGATTTGCGCGCTTGTTTCGGCGTCTAGGCTGTTACCCGTGAGTTTGCTGCTGATGGCCAAGGCAATCTGCGCTAAACGCTGGTTACGCTCGGCAAGCGAGCCGAGTTGTTTGTGATACACCACGTCGGCCAAGCGTTTGCTGCGGGATGCCAAACCGTGTTTGAGATCCTGCTGGTAGAAAAAACGCGCGTCGGCCAAGCGCGGCCGCACTACACGTGCGTTACCGCCAATGATGTTTTTTGGATCTTCTACCGGCATGTTGGAAACAATCAGAAACTGATTGCGTAAGCTTGCCTTTTGACCGTTTTCTGGGTTTTCTAGGTCAAATAGAGGGAAGTATTTTTGATTTTGCTGCATGGTCAGAATCAAGCATTCCTGGGGAACTTCTAGGTATTCCGCCTCAAACGCTCCGACATAAACAGCGGGGTATTCGACCAGTGCGCAAACTTCATCGATCAAAGCGTCGTTGACAGCGAGTTGTGCCTTGAGTTCTTTCGCTTTGTTCGTGAGTTGGTGCACGATCAGCGCGCGCCGTTCGGCAAAGGAGGGAATGACCTTGGCGGCGGTCAGCGCGGAGACATAGTCTGGCGCTTGGTGCAGCTCGATTTTGCCGTGTGACAAGAAACGATGACCAAGGGTCACACGGCCACTGTGCAGGCCTAAAACGCTACCCGGTACGATACGCCGACCATGTAATTGAATCAGGCCGTGTACTGGGCGCACAAATTGGTGTTCGCCGTCACCCCAGCGCATCAATTTGGCAATCGGCAGTTTTTTCAGCGCTTGGCTGACGAGCTCAGAGAGTTTGTGCTCAAGCAGCGCGCCTTTTTGTTCGATGCGCGCGAAGAAATATTCGTTTTTCCCCTCTAGCTTGGTTTGTAACTGTGCGCGATCTATGCCGAGCGAGCGCATAAAGCCGGCCAAGGCTGGGCTAGGCTGGCCGTTGGCGTCGAGGTTGCCAGCCACTGCGGGGCCTTTTTTCTCGAGGATGCGATCCGCTTGTTGTACCTGCACGCCGCTGATCGTCAAGGCAAGGCGGCGCGGGGTGGCGTAGGCGGTACAGACGCTGTCGGCGAGCGTAAACCCTTCTTCTTTAAGCGCCGAGAAAAGGCTTTGCGCAAAACTCTCCGAGAGCGTTTGCAGCGATTTGGGTGGTAGCTCTTCGCTGCGTAATTCGATGAGCAGGAGGTCTTTCGCGCCGTTTGCCTCGGCGATGTTGCTTGGCTCAGGACTCATCTTATTGCTCCTGTTGGGGCGCGCTTTTGCCACACATGGGAAAACCTAGCGCTGCACGTGAGTCGTAGTAGGCCTGCGCGACGATGCGCGCCAGCACGCGCACGCGGGCAATGTAGGCGGCGCGCTCAGTGACTGAGATGGCGCCGCGTGCGTCGAGCAAATTGAAGGTGTGCGAACACTTCATGACCATCTCAAATCCCGGTAGCGCCAGGTTGGCGCTCAATAAACGCTTGGCTTCGGCTTCGTAATCGTCGAAATGACGACTGAGCAAATCGACGTTTGCATATTCAAAGTTATAGCGTGACTGTTCAACTTCATTTTGATGATAGACATCGCCGTAGGTGATTTTGTAGTCGCTGCCTTGCGCCCAAATTAGGTCGTATACATTCTCGACGCCTTGTAGATACATGGCGAGACGCTCAAGACCGTAGGTGATTTCACCGAGCACGGGTTTGCACGGCAGCGAGCCGACCTCTTGAAAATAGGTGAACTGCGTGACCTCCATCCCGTCTAGCCACACCTCCCAGCCTAGTCCCCAGGCGCCTAAACTTGGGCTTTCCCAATTGTCTTCGACAAAACGAATATCGTGTTCGGCCGTATTGATGCCGAGTGCGCGCAGGCTATCGAGATAACGTTCTTGTATGTCGTCGGGCGAAGGTTTGAGCACCACTTGGTATTGGTAATAGTGCTGGAGACGGTTTGGGTTGTCGCCATAACGACCGTCTTTGGGCCGGCGTGACGGCTGCACGTAAGCGGCGCGCCAAGGCTCAGGCCCAATCGCGCGCAGAAAGGTGGCAGTGTGGAAGGTGCCCGCGCCGACCTCTATGTCGTAGGGTTGCAGCAAGGCGCAGCCTTGCTCTCCCCAGAAGCTTTGGAGGCGCAGGATGATTTCTTGGAAGGTCGGCATAAACGGTATCCGAAAGCAAGTTGATGTTAATTCTTGAAGTTAATTTCAAGGTGCAGGGAGAGTGATGCTGGGTCGCCCTGGCGAGAGCAAACTCTGCGCCGCGTCTGCGTGGCTTTAGCTAGCGTTGCGCAGGCAACTGGGGTCAAGCACACGGCAAGTTCAGGCACGCCTAAGGCGCCTTAATCGAGCAGTAATTTGCGTTCACGCATGGCCTGCGCCAGCGTACCCGCATCGACGTATTCAAGCTCGCCCCCCACCGGCACGCCGCGCGCGATACGCGAAACGGCTACGCCTCGGGCGCGCAGCATTTCAGAAAGATAATGCGCAGTGACTTCGCCTTCGTTCGTATAGTTTGTCGCCAGCACCACTTCTTTGACCACACCGTCGCAGGCTCTTGCCAGTAAGCGATCTAGCTGTAATTCGCGCGGGCCGATGCCGTCGAGTGGCGAGACGCGTCCCATCAGCACGTAGTACAAACCGCTATAGGCATGCGTTTGCTCGAGCATATTCATGTCGATTGCGCTTTCGACAACGCACAGTAGCGCGGCGTCGCGCTTGGGCGAGGCGCAGCGAGCACAAATCGGAACCTCGGTGAAGGTGTTGCAACGCTGACAGTGCAGGAGTGCGGCCAGTGCTTGTTGGAGTGCTTCAGCCAATTGTTGTGCGCCGCCGCGATCGCGCTGCAGCAGGTGGTACGCCATGCGCTGCGCCGATTTTGGCCCGACGCCCGGCAAGCAACGTAAGGAGACAATCAAGGATTCCAGGCTTGACGGTGTGCTTGACGGGGTTAATGCAGCGGCGTTGCGCTCAGCAAAGGAAGAAGCAGACAAGCGGGGGATCCTTACGTCAGAACGGCATTTTGAAGCCGGGCGGCAAATTCAGGCCGCTCGTCACGCCCGACATGCGTTCTTGCGAGACTTCTTCGGCGCGTCGAATCGCGGCGTTAAAGGCTGCGGCGATTAAGTCCTCAAGCATTTCTTTGTCGTCCATCACCGAAGCGTCTATCAATACACGCCGTACCGCGTGGCCACAGGTCATCACAACCTTGACCATACCCGCCCCAGATTGGCCTTCAACTTCAATTTGCGCTAGTTCTTCTTGCGCTTTTTTCATGTTTTCCTGCATGTTCTGCGCCTGTTTCATCAGGCCGGAAAGTCCGCCTTTCATCATGTTTTTACCCTCGAATAAAAATAAAAAGTGTCAAATCGCTTTGATCGAGGCGTCGATCAAATGCGCAGATAGTGTTTCTTTTATCGCTGCGATAAAAGGGTCCTGCTCGATTGCTGTGATCGCCTGTTGTTGCTGCTGTTGTTGCGCACGTTGGGTGATTGCGGCAGGGGTCTCAACGGTATTTGCGTCCGTCTCCAGCAGCTCGATACGCAGTTGCAAAGGGCGGCTAAAATAGGCAGATAAAGCTTGAGCTAGTTTCTCTTGCGCCGGCTTCATTTGCAGATGTCTATGTGCTGACGCTAAGCAAAATACTACGCAATTTTCTTCCAGGCTTTGTAGTGCGCAATGTTGCGCCAAGGTGCGTGCCATGCCGCTCAGTTTGAGCGCCGCTAGAATTTCAGGCCAGGCTGGCTGGACGTCTGTCGCGTGGGGCGCTAAATGAGGCTGTGGCGGAGATAGCGGCGCGTTGTGTGGCGTGTGCGGCGTGCTTTCGTCTGGCTTGGCGCCGCTTTCTGCCGCTGCTTGACCTGCGTTTGCCTGCTCTGTTTGCGCCAAAGGCTTTGCTTCTGCGCCGACACGGTCTGACGCTGCTATGCAGCTGGCCTCGGGTTTCTGCGCTACGTTTGCTGCGTTGCCCGAGCTGTCGGGTATAGCTGGTAGAGCCAGTTTCTCTACTGCGTCGGCTGCTGGTAGCGCAGCGATACGGTAGCTGGCCAAGGGGGCTCTGACCAGCGCGGCTGCCGAAGCTTGCGACGCAGGCTCGGAATGTTCTAGGGGCTTGTGCGCGTCTGGCGCTCCTGCCTGGCTGAGCGTGTTTGCAGGCAGCGTTGAGGCGCTCTGCGGACGAAACGTGTACAGGCGCAACAGAGTCATCACGAACCCTGAGTACTCATCGGGCGCAAGCGGCAACTCTTTGCGACCGTGCACGGCGATTTGATAGGCCAGTTGGAGAAACTCAGCATCCAGTTGCATCGCTAAGCTCAGGCAGCGCTCGCGTTCTGGCGTGTCGTCGGCGAGTGAGGCGGGCGCCCATTGTGCAATTTGTAAGCGCGTGAGCAGGCTGGCTAAGGCTTGTAGCGCGGTATCGAAGGAAAGACTGCGCGCGTTCATGTCATCCGCGATGCGTAACAGGGCGGTGACATCGTCTGCCAGCAAAGCGTCGAGTAGGCAAAACAGGTAATCGAGGTCTACCGTACCGAGCATGTCGCGTACCTGCGCGCTTTCAACCTTGCCTGCACCATGCGCAATGGCTTGGTCGAGCAGAGAAAGCGCGTCGCGCATGCTGCCTGCAGCTGAGTGTGCAATGAGCGCCAGAGCAGCGCTTTCTGCGTGGATTTTTTCTTGCGCTAGGATCAGTTGCAGGTGCTCAGCAATCGTCGTCGGGGTGATTTGTTTGAGGTTAAATTGTAGGCAGCGCGACAAAACGGTGACCGGGATTTTTTGTGGGTCGGTCGTGGCCAAGATGAATTTAACGTGCTCTGGCGGCTCTTCGAGCGTCTTCAGCATGGCGTTAAAGGCAGAATTTGACAGCATGTGTACTTCGTCGATCACATACACTTTGAAGCGTCCGCGCGACGGGGCATACACGGCGTTTTCGAGCAGCTGGCGCATTTCGTCTACCCGCGTATTGGTTGCGGCGTCGACCTCGAGCAAATCAATAAAGCGCCCACTGTCGATTTCACTGCAAGCGACACACTGGCCGCAGGGGGTGGCCGTAATCCCGGTCTCGCAGTTGAGTGCTTTAGCCAGAATGCGTGCCAGCGTTGTTTTGCCCACGCCGCGTGTGCCTGTGAATAAGTAAGCATGGTGCAAACGCTGTTCGGTCAAGGCGTGCGTCAGCGCACGCACGATGTGCGCTTGGCCAACGAGGCTTGAAAACGTTTTTGGGCGCCATTTACGCGCCAGTACCTGATAACTCATGCGCAAAACTCTAGCAGAGAAGACGGCAAAATGCCCAGAAGATTGGGCTACTCGTTGCGCAGCGCAGTGCCGCAGCACAGTGTTTATGTCACGCCTATCGTGCGCGCTTGATCGGGATGGAATGAGTGAGGTATCAGTGTGCGGTGCTGCGGTTCTACAGGCGCGCAGAAAGCGCAAGCAAATTGGCGAGCCTTACCCCCGGCACTTGCGGTTAATGGCTGTGGCTGCTTTCTTCCGAACCTGACCCGATTCACCATCCTGCAATGCGGGGAGACCCGCCGGCGCGAACTGTATCACAAATGTGTTGGACAAAATCTGGGTCAGTTTTATCTCGATTTTATCTCGATTGAATTTGCTGCCCGAGTCAAGGGAAACAGCACACGCCGTTAAAGTGGCGCCTGAGGCGATACCGCTTATTGCAATGTTCAATGTTCAATGCGCAATGCGCCTAAAACCTGATTGTTGATTTGTCGACTTCGCGCCTGGCTTCTAACGCGAATTAGGATTGCTCACGCTGAGTCAATTGTGCGCAGCAGAAGCGCGCTGTCCCCGTTTGTTTCCACATAAGGAAACACTATCGTCATTATTCAAAAACATGTAATAATCGCGCCTCTTTTTGTCGGCGGTGGCGCTTTGGTGGCTACTAAACGACTGTCGAATAAGGAAAATTGCTCTGTTTTCAGCGTTTCTGGCGCTGTTTTGGCAAAGTCAATAAACCGCTTCAAGCATCGTTTGGCAGGACAAAAGACGCAACGATCGAGTCCAGTAACAAGACTCGAATTTACGCAATCTTTGGAGGAGTACTCTGTGAATGCTTTACTTAAGCTCTCGCGTTTGATCGACGCGCTGACTGAGCTAATTGGAAAATCGGTAGTCTGGATCGTTTTGCTCGTCACTCTGATTAGCTCGTGTAACGCGGTAATGCGCTACACCATCAATTTCAGCACCAATGGCTTGCTCGAAATTCAATGGTATTTGTTTGGCTTGATTTTCCTGCTCAGCGCGGGCTACACGCTGCTGCGTAATGAGCACGTTCGCATCGACATTATTTCGGGTCGTTTTTCAGCACGCACCCAGGTTTGGATCGATATCTTCGGCATCATTTTCTTTCTCATGCCGATGGCGATCACCATCATGTACCTCTCTTGGCCAATCTTTTTGCTCGCTTTGCAAGCAAACGAGCAATCAAGCAACGCCGGGGGTCTGGTTGTGTGGCCGGCACGTTTGATGATTCCAGTCGGCTTCTTCCTGCTGGTTTTACAAGGGTTTTCTGAATTGATTAAGCGTGTTGGGTTTCTACAAGGTCTATGTCCTAACCCAATGGAAAAAGCAGATGTATTGACGCCTGAAGAAGAGCTTGCTCTGGCGATCAAAGCACAAAAAGGAGAGTTGGCATGACCGAATTTATGATCGCCAATATGGCGCCGATCATCTTTGCTTCGATGGTGATGTTTATGCTCGTTGGCTTTCCAGTGGCGTTTGCGCTGGCTGCTAACGGGATCGTTTTTGGTCTGATCGGCATCGAGCTGGGTTTGCTCGGGCCGCAGTTGTTTCAAGCTTTGCCGGATCGTATTTATGGCGTGATGTCGAACGACACCTTACTTGCCATTCCGTTCTTTACCTTCATGGGTTTGATTCTTGAACGCTCAGGCATGGCCGAGGATTTGCTCGATACCATTGGTCAGCTGTTTGGCCCGATCCGTGGCGGTTTGGCTTATGCGGTGATTTTCGTCGGCGCCTTGCTGGCTGCGACCACCGGTGTGGTTGCTGCCTCAGTGATTTCGATGGGGCTGATTTCTTTGCCGATCATGTTGCGTTACGGTTATGACAAGAGGCTCGCCAGCGGCGTTATTGCTGCGTCTGGTACCTTGGCGCAAATTATTCCGCCGTCCTTGGTGTTGATCATCATGGCGGATCAATTGGGCAAATCAGTCGGCGATATGTACGCCGGCGCTTTTATCCCCGGCTTCATTCTGAGCGGTCTCTACGTTGCTTACGTTGCTTTGGTTTCGCTGTTCAAGCCACAGTGGGTACCCGCTTTGCCCTTAGAAGCGCGTAGCTTGCGCGGCAGTAAATTGGCGATTCGTGTCGTGACTACTTTGTTGCCGCCTTTAGGCCTGATCTTTCTGGTCTTGGGAACCATTTTTATGGGGATCGCAACCCCGACCGAAGGGGGTGCGATGGGCGCAACCGGCGCCTTGATCATGGCCTTGGCTCGCCAACGTTTGTCGTGGAAATTGCTCAAGCAAGCCATGGAGTCGACCGCCAAATTAACGACTTTTGTCGTCTTCATCCTGGTGGGTGCGCGTGTTTTCTCGCTGACTTTCTACGGCGTTGATGGCCATCGTTGGGTCGAGCATTTACTGAGCGGTTTGCCCGGAGGCCAGGTCGGCTTCTTGATCGTGGTGAATGTGCTGATTTTCTTCTTAGCCTTCTTCCTCGACTTCTTTGAGCTTTCGTTCATCGTCGTGCCTTTGCTCGGGCCGGTTGCCGACAAGCTGGGGATTGACTTGATTTGGTTCGGTGTTCTACTCGCCGTCAATATGCAAACCTCCTTTATGCATCCGCCCTTTGGTTTTGCTTTGTTCTACCTGCGTTCGGTTGCGCCTACCTCGATCAAAACCAGCGATATTTACTGGGGTGCGATTCCCTTCGTTTGTATCCAAATCATCATGGTCGCTTTGGTCATTATTTTCCCGACTCTGGTGACTTCTAGCCTGGATAAAGACATGAAGGTTGACTTGGACTCGGTGGTGATTGAGATGCCGATGACCAGTGAAGATGGTGCAAACAATGCTTCTAGTAGTGCCAATGATTCGATCATGGACTCTTTGAAGGCGCAGTAGTTTGAAGTAGAGGTAATCACCCTGCGCGTTTTGGCGGGGTGAGCAGCAAATAGATATTTCGCGGACTGCTTAAAAATTAAAAAGGTGGAGGAGACACACCATGCTGATTTCTAGCACAGTCGTTTGCAGTTCCGATTTGTCTTTAGTTTGAGCAGCAAGGGAATTGGGCAGGAGGGTAGTTGAACAACTGCTTTAGTTTTTCCCTGTTCTACGCAACAAAGCCAAGGGGCGGTAAGCAAATCAATGCTTACCGCCCCTTGGCTTTTTACTGAGCCACGTGGTGGCCTTGTTCCGTTTTTAAGGCAATTGGCATTACATCCGAAAGATGCCGAACTGTGTTTTTTCTATTGGCGCGTTCATTGCGGCGGATAAGCCGAGGCCGAGCACTTGGCGGGTGTCAGCCGGGTCGATTACTCCGTCGTCCCACAGTCTGGCGCTGGCGTAGTAGGGATGGCCTTGTTTTTCGTATTGGGCTCGAATCGGCTGTTTGAACGCTTCTTCGTCTGCTTTGTCCCAGCTTTCTCCAGCCGCCTCAACGCCGTCACGTTTGATCGTCGCGAGTACGCCCGCCGCTTGTTCGCCGCCCATGACGGAAATGCGGGCGTTTGGCCACATCCAGAGAAAACGTGGGCTATAGGCGCGGCCGCACATGCCGTAATTGCCAGCGCCAAAAGATCCGCCAATGATCACTGTGAATTTAGGTACTTGCGCGCAGGCAACGGCGGTCACCATTTTGGCGCCATCGCTGGCGATGCCGCCGTTTTCGGTTTTCCGACCCACCATAAAACCGGTGATGTTCTGCAAAAAAACGAGCGGAATGCCCCGTTGCGTGCACAGCTCAATAAAATGCGCTGCTTTCAATGCGGATTCGGAGAACAAAATCCCGTTGTTGGCGATGATGCCGACCGGATAGCCCCAGATGCGGGCGAAACCACAGACGATCGTTGTGCCGTAGCGCGCCTTGAATTCGTCAAATTCTGAGGCGTCTACGATGCGCGCAATGATTTCGCGTACATCAAACGGTTTTTTGCTATCGCTGGGGATGATTCCGTAGAGTTCGTCCGCCGGGTAGAGCGGTGGACGCGGTGCTAATAGGCTGAGTGGCGGGCGTTTCTGCCAGTTGAGGTTGCCGATCAAGCGGCGAACGATGAGCAGAGCATGCGCGTCGTTTTCGGCGTAATGGTCGGCAACGCCCGAGATGCGCGTATGTACGTCGGCGCCGCCTAGCTCTTCTGCGCTGACGATTTCGCCCGTAGCAGCTTTGACCAGAGGCGGTCCGGCGAGAAAAATGCTGCCTTGATCTTTGACGATAATGGATTCGTCCGACATCGCAGGAACGTAGGCGCCACCTGCTGTGCACGAACCCATCACGGCGGCAATTTGCGGAATGCCCGCCGCAGAGAGCCTGGCCTGATTAAAGAAAATACGGCCAAAATGATCCCGATCCGGGAAGACCTCGTCTTGCATGGGCAGAAACGCGCCACCTGAGTCGACGAGGTAGATACACGGTAAGCGGTTCTCGGCAGCGATTTCTTGCGCACGTAGATGTTTTTTGACCGTCAGCGGGTAGTAAGTCCCGCCTTTTACTGTCGCGTCATTGGCCACGATCATGCACTCGACGCCGTTGACTCGGCCTATACCGGCAACCACCGAGGCGGCGGGAACGTCTCCGCCATACAAGCCGTGCGCGGCGAGCTGGGCAATTTCGAGAAAAGGCGAGCCCGGGTCGATCAAGGTGTTGATGCGTTCGCGGGCGAGTAGTTTGCCGCGCGCCAAATGTTTCTGCCGTGCGCTTTCTGGCCCACCCAAGGCGATTTTTTCGATGGTTTGGCGTAGGTCAGCGACGACGCTGTGCATGGCCGTTGCGTTGGCCTTGAATTCGGCGCTGCGTGTGTTGATTTGTGTGCTAATGGCGGGCATAGAGTTCCTCTTGATAAGGCGACTTAGCGTTGCTGTTGTTGCGTCGTGGTTTGCCGTGCGGCTTTAAGCGTGGCCTGCAGCGTGGCTTGAGGGTGGCTTGAAGCGTCACGCCAAATTCCGGCTATGTTTTGGCTTGCGGCGTTTTTTTCTGTTCAGGCTTGTCTGCTGCGTTTTCCGGGTTCGTTTTCGTTGCTTTCGTTGTCGTCGTTGTCGTCGTTGTCTTCGTTGCGCTGCTGCCTTGATTGCTCTGCTGCATGTTTTGCATCAAAGACCAGGGCCATAAACTGGCGAGTGCTGCGGCGTCCAACGTGCCCGGAGCGCCAGCAGCGGGTGTGGCACCGGGGGCGGCGCTTGCGCTGGCAGCCTGCGCTTGCGCCGCCATTTCGCCCATGGCGCGCACGGTATTGAGCGTCACACACTGCATTTCGAGGTTTTGGATCGTCATTTGCAGCATGGAGAGGTTCATTTTGAGCCAGCCTTCAACGGCTTTTAGGTCTTTGAGTTGTTTTTCTATTTCTTTGACGTCAAAACTAGGCACGCTCATGCCTGGTAGTTTGAATCCTAGTTTGTCCCACATGTCTTGCATGAAGTTCATCGGGTTGTTTGTGTCGTTTGTGTTGTTTTGTGGGTCTTGCGCTGGATTGTTTTCGTTAGACATAGTGGCTCCTCAGGGTGTGATGGCGTTTATTTAAATGCGCATTAAAGTCGATACTGTGTTGTTGGCCTGGCCTTTGTTCTCATGCAAATGGACATCAGCGCTAGCACTGGTAGCAGTAGAGCTTTGTTTTGCGTGCGTCGTCCACTTCAATGATCCAGTGGGCGTGCACTTCGGGCACGGCAAAGCTGTTGCTGATGAACCAACTGCCTGGGCGCATCTCGGCTTGAACTTTGTCCCACAAGGCGGGCATGGGTGCCGGTGAAAGAAAGGCGTAAACGAGATCGTATTGCGTCAAATTGGTTTGCCACAAGTCGCCCCATAAACAGCGGCAGTTCGCGAGGCGCAGGGTGCGTAAACGTGCGATCAGCCAGCTGGCAGGGGCGTTCTCGACGCCGGTGAAGCGTGCGTCGGGTCGTCTTTTGGCGAGGGGGTATAAGGTGCTGGCAAGGCCTGAACCGAGGTCGAGAAAATGCTGGCCAACGCCGACTCGCTGCATGAGGGCGGCAACTGTTTTCTGATTCGAGAGATAAAGCGGGATTTGACCGTTGAGCGCCCCCCGATAAACCAGGAGCAGCGAAATAAAAGCGAGCAGAAACCAGGCTGGAGCGATGTTCCATTGCGTTACCTGCCAGGCGAGGGGGGTGAACAGCGCGTGGATCAGGCACCACCACCAAGCTTGTCGTAGGAGCAAAGCGAGCACTAATGCGCTTGCGCCGACGGCTAGGGCGGTGTCTGGCCACGGTAAAACTAAGCCACGCACTCCGTAATACGGTAAGGCGATCAGCAGCACCAGGAGTAGCGCGCCGCACTGCAAACTCAGTTGGCGTAGTGCTGTCGGCGGTCTTGCGTCTTGCTCGGGGGCTACTTCAAGTGAATCGTCGTCGCTCTGGCTTGTGCTGTCGCCGCTTGTGTTGTGCGGTGTGTCGCGCTGTGCGTCGTCTTGGCGGAGGCTGAAATCGGTGCTTGTTGATGCTGTGTTGTCTACGTGGATAGGCTGTTCGCTCGGCTGCGCGGCTGTTTGCTCGGGTGTGGAGCGGTGCAGCGTGCTGGCGTGCTGTTTTGTTTCCTCCTGCTCCGGCACCGTCTCTTTATTCGGCATAGGGCGTGTCTGATGCGTTGTCAGTAGCTTGTTGTGCTGTGTGTTCTGTTTGTTCTGTACGCGCTAGCAGCGCGCCTTTTTCTAAGTGCATCACCGCGTGGGCGTAGCCAGCGGCGCGGCTGTCGTGCGTCACCATGATGATGGTTTTGCCCATCTCGCGGTTTAGGCGCTGCATCAAGCGCAAGACTTCGTTGGCCGCTTCGCGGTCTAAATCGCCGGTGGGTTCGTCTGCCACGATCAGGCTGGGGTCGCTCACCAGCGCGCGGGCAATGGCGACGCGCTGTTGCTGGCCGCCAGAAAGCTCGTTTGGCGTGTGGCTTAAGCGATCAGATAAACCGACCATGGACAGCGCTAATTCAGCGCGTTCGCGCCGTTCGTGGCGCGACATGTTTTGGAGCAGTAGGGGTAACTCGACATTTTCTAGCGCGCTCAGCACGGGCATGAGGTTGTAGAACTGAAAGATAAAGCCGACGTGCTGTGCCCGCCAATCGGCGAGTGCGGCTTCGTCGAGTAAGGCAAGATTTTCTCCGGCAACGATGAGTTCGCCCGAGTCAGGGCGGTCGATTCCGGCGATCAAGTTGAGCAGGGTACTTTTGCCTGAGCCGGACGGCCCCATCAAGGCGAGAAATTCGCCCGCCATGATCTCCAGGTCTAAACCAACGAGTACGGTGACGCTTTGCTGCGCTCGTTGATAGCGCTTGACCACCTGGCGTAGCGAGATGAGCGGGGCGTTCATTTTTGGATCAGTCTGACTTGATCGCCATCTTGCAAGGTGGCGCTTGGAAAGGCGACGACTTTGGCGCCGACCTGTACGCCGTGTTCCCCCGCTTTGACGTTGAGGCCGACCAGGTCGTTAATTTTGGCGCCGAGGCTGACGGCAACCCAATGTACGCGGTCGCCGTTGAGCAGAAGTAGTGCGGCTTGCCCGTTGCGCTGCGTCAGCGCGCTTTGATGCACGGCCATCATGGGCAGGCGCTGAGTCGGTGGGGTGGCGTGTTCGAGAAAGGCAATTTTGGCGCTCATTTCCGGCAGGATGCCGGGCTCGTGATCGAGCAGGCGCACTTTGACTAGAACGCTGGCTTTGGCGCGATCCACCGTGGGCACAATACGGCTGACGACGCCGCGCATACGGCGATCAGCAAAAGCGTCTAGTTGGATCTCACAGGCTTGCCCTAGCTGAATTTGCGCCAAATTGACTTCGGAAACATCGGCTTCAACTTCGAGGCTGGCCATGTCGGCCATGGTGACCACGGCGCCTTTGCTGTCGTTCGCTGCCGAGAAAGGGGTGATCACATCGCCGACGTTCGCTGTTTTGGTCAGTACGACGCCGTCGAAAGGCGCGCGAATGAGCGTTTGATCGACCGCGACTTGCGCTGCGTGTTGATTCGCTAAGGCCAGCGCGAGCCCTGCTTGGGCTTTGTCAAATCCCGCTTGAGTACTGTCCAGCGCGGCAGCAGATAAGAATTTTTGACGCGCCAGATCACGTGCGCGTGTCAGCGCGGCGCTGGTTTGACGCAATTCGGCTTGGGCGATGCGGACGTTTGCCTTGCTTTGCTCTAGTTGCGCTTGTACGTCTTCGTTCTCGAGTCGCGCAATGAGGTCTCCTGCTTTGACCTGACTGCCTTCGACGACGCCTAACCACTGTAAGCGTCCGGTTGCTTTGGAAGCGATTGAGGCTTTGCGCTGAGCAACGACGTAGCCCGCTGCGTTGAGTTTGGTCAGCGCTTGGTAGGCGTAGGCGGTGCTGATCGTGACGGTGTCTACCGTCGTTGCGCTGCGCATACGGAGCAGCGTCACGCTGAGCGCGAGTAGCACCATAAGACCGAGCGCCCAGAGCCCTAAGCGGCGTCTACCTGGCTGGCGCGTGGGCGTACGGTTGATGCTGAGTTTTTCGAGGTCAATCTTGGCCATGGTTTGTCGTCAGTCAGCTCGGCGTTTGCCCTGGTCTTGGCGCAATTTGGCCAAGCAGGGCTGAGATTTATAGAACATAGCGCGACAAGTCTTCGTCTTGCGCCAATTTGTCTAGGCGCTCGTTGACGTAGTCGGCGTCGATCAGCAAATTTTGCGCACCTTGCGTTCCGGCGACAAAAGAAACTTCTTCAAGCAGTCGCTCCATCACGGTATGCAGGCGACGCGCACCAATGTTTTCGGTACGTTCGTTGACCGACCAGGCAATCTCGGCAAGTCGTGCTATGCCGTCTGCGCCAAACTCCAGATTGACGCCTTCAGTTTCGAGTAGCGCCTTGTATTGCATGGTGAGGCAGGCGTTGGTTTGCGTCAAAATGCACTCGAAATCGGCGACTGAGAGCGAGTCGAGTTCGACGCGAATCGGAAACCGACCTTGTAGTTCTGGGATCAGATCAGAGGGCTTTGCTAGATGAAAAGCGCCGCTGGCGATGAAGAGAATGTGGTCGGTACGCACCATGCCGTATTTGGTTGTCACCGTAGTGCCTTCGATCAAAGGCAGTAAATCGCGTTGCACCCCTTGTCTTGACACGTCGGCGCCGTGCGTCTCGCTGCGCGAGGTGATTTTGTCGATTTCGTCTAAAAAAACGATGCCGTTCTGTTCAACGTTGTGCAGCGCCTCGTGTTTGATTTCGTCGTCGTTGATGAGCTTGGCGGCTTCTTCTTCGAGCAGTTGTTTGCGTGCGTCCCGAATTTTGAGTTTGCGCATACGCTTGCGTCCGCCGCTCATGTTCTGAAACATGCCTTGAATTTGTGAGGTCAGCTCTTCCATCCCTGGCGGAGCAAGGATTTCGGCCTGGATTGACGGCGCCGCCAATTCCAGTTCGATTTCTTTGTCGTCTAAGCTGCCGGCACGTAATTTTTGGCGGAATTTTTGCCGCGTGCTTCCGTCTTCATTCGTTTCTAGGGTGTTCGGCACGCTGCCCGGCATGCGTGGTAGCAGTACATCGAGAATGCGTTCTTCAACCGCTTCTTCGGCACGCGTTTGCACTTGCTGCATGGCTTGCTCGCGTGCGTTTTTAATCGCAATCTCCATTAGATCGCGAATGATGGTGTCAACGTCACGCCCGACGTAGCCGACTTCAGTAAATTTGGTTGCTTCAATTTTGATAAAAGGCGCTTTGGCCAGGCGCGATAGGCGGCGCGCAATCTCCGTTTTGCCGACCCCGGTGGGGCCAATCATCAAGATGTTTTTCGGCGTAATTTCTTGGCGCAATGGTTCGGCTACCTGGGCGCGCCGCCAGCGGTTACGTAGGGCGATGGCGACGGCTTTTTTGGCTTTGCTTTGGCCAACGATGTGTTTGTCGAGCTCAAGCACAATTTCTTGCGGGGTCATGGTCTCTGTTGTCATGGTCTTCACGGTGATGTCGATTCGTTCGGTGTTTTTTAGGCGAGCTTGCGCTTGCTTCGGGCTGGCGCTGTCGTCAGCCGGCTTAGTCGAGGGCTTCGATGAGGAAATGATTGTTGGTGTAGATGCACAAATCGCTGGCGATGCTGAGCGATTTGTGAATAACTTCGCTCGGGTCGAGTTCGGTGTTTTCGAGCAAGGCGCGCGCTGCAGATTGTGCGTAAGCGCCGCCCGAGCCAATCGCGACAATGCCTTGCTCAGGCTCGAGCACATCGCCGTTGCCGGTGATGATCAAGGAATTGTCGTGATCGGCTACTGCCAACATGGCTTCTAAACGCCGTAGTGCGCGGTCGCTGCGCCAGTCTTTGGCCAGCTCAACGGCTGAACGTAATAGGTTGCCTTGATGCTTGTCGAGCTTGGCTTCAAAGCGTTCAAACAGCGTAAAGGCATCGGCTGTGCCACCGGCAAATCCGGCTAAAATTTTGTCGTGGTGGATGCGTCGAATTTTGCGCGCACTGGATTTAATGATGATGCTACCCAGGGTAACTTGACCGTCTCCGCCCATGGCGACGCGTTTGCCGCGCCGTACAGAAAGAATCGTCGTTCCGTGATACTGCTCCATAGCTGCGTGTCTTTCAGAATGCGCTAAAGCGCTTGGGCTAAAAATGCTTGCTCTGAGCATGTTTGTTTTACTTCCCTGCCACTTTCATTTCTTCGATCAGGATTGAGCCGACCTGTTTTGAGCCGCGTACCAAAACATCGTTGCCGACGCTGACGATATGCCGAAACATATCGCGTAGATTGCCCGCGATGGTGACTTCGTCGACCGCATGCACGATCTCGCCGTCCTCCACCCAGTAGCCGGCTGCGCCACGCGAATAATCGCCATTGACGTAATTCACGCCCTGCCCCAGGAGCTCGGTCACGAACAGACCGCGCCCCATTTTTTGCAGCAGTCCGCGCAGGTCGCGCTTGCCCGGTTGCACGATCAGGTTGTGGCAACCCCCGGCGTTGCCGGTCGTCTGCATGCCTAATTTTCTCGCCGTATAGGTACTCAGAAAATAGCCCTGCAAGACGCCATCGACGACGACTTCACGATCCTTGGTTGCCACTCCGTCGCTATCAAAATAGCCGCTGGCCAGGGCGCCCGGCAAATGGGGGCGTTCGCTCATTTGGATTTTTTTGGAAAAAATGCGTTTGCCCAAACTGTCGATGAGAAAAGAGCTTTTGCGGTACAGGCTGCCGCCACTAGCAGCGTGTACAAAATTGCCAATCAGTGACGCGGCCAGCGGTGCTTCAAACAGCACAGGCACTTTGCGCGTTTTGATTTTGCGCGCGCCTAGGCGTGCCAGAGCGCGCCGTGCCGCGTAGTCGCCAACGGCTTCCGGTGCGGCTAATGCTTGTGGATCGCGCGCTGTTGAATACCAATCATCGCGCTGCATATGTTCGTTTTGCCCGGCGATCACCGAGCACGAAAGGTAGTGGCGCGAGCTTGGGTAGCCCGCCATGAAGCCTAAGCTGTTCGCCGAAATGAACTGGCTTTGCTGCATAGAAACCGTCGCCCCTTCAGAGTTACTGATTTGCGCGCTCACGGCGAGCGCCGATTGCTCGCAACGCTGTGCCAAAGCAATCGCGCCTTCGATCGAGAGCGACCAGGGGTGATAGAGATCCAGCCCAACAGCCTGCAAACCCTCGCTGGCGAGCAAATGCTGTTCAGGCAAACCGGAGCAGGGGTCGAGTGCAGTAAAGCGGGCGATATTAAGCGCCGCATTAACGGTTTGCCGCAGCGCTGCTGACGAAAAGTCAGAGGTACTGGCGTAGCCTTTGTGTTTGCCCAAATACACCGTGATGCTGATGCCTTTATCGCGGTTGTATTCAATCGTTTCTACCGCGCTGCAACGTACGGTGACGGATTGACCAAAGGCTTCGGAGACGTCCACTTCGCAGTCACTAGCGCCTTGCTTGCGGGCGTAGTGCAAAGCTGACTGAGCCAGTTCCTGTAGATTCTCCCGGCGATAACCGAAACGCGACGCGGGGGTGCTAGCACTGTTAGTCGTTGAGGAAGAGGGCATAAGGGGTCTGAGGAGTCGTAAAGTGCGTATCATAGCAGCTCGCCGCAAGGCATTCGCGCCAGAAAATGATTGAGCAAGCGCGGACAAAATCAAGCTAACACTGACTTCGCACCGACCTAATACCGACCCTACATTGACCGAATACCCGCGCCATGGATCTCCCCGAAAAGCAAGACACACCGTCCAAAACCCAGCGTAAGCAAGCGATGAACGAACTCCAGGAAGTGGGTGAAGCGCTGGCGGCTTTGTCTGCTGATCGACTCAAAAAAATAGATATTCCCGAGGTGCTGCGCGACGCGATTGCTGCGGTGCAGCGAATGACGCGCTCCGACGAGGCAAAGCGTCGGCAAATGCAGTACATCGGCAAACTGATGCGCAGTGTGGACATCGAGCCGATTCGCCAAGTGCTTGCTGTGGCGCGCGGTGAGTCGGACGCAGAGACCGGGAAAATGCACCGTCTGGAGCGTTTGCGCGCCGACCTGCTGGCCGATGAGAACGTATTGCACGAACTGGTGCTGCGCTATCCGGCGATCGATTTGCAACATCTGCGTGCTTTGCGTCGCTCAGCGCTGAAAGAGCAGGCGAGCAATAAGCCGCCACGCAGCTACCGCGCTATTTTTCAGCTGCTTAAAACGCTTGAAGTTAGCGCTGAAGGGGTGGCGGAACAAGCCGCGCAAGAGGGGCAACATGGCGCCGTCGACTGAGTCTCCTAGCCTGCGCGTTGGCTTGCTGTCGATCAGCGATCGTGCGAGTCAGGGTGTTTATCCAGACCTCGGCGTGCCCAGTTTGCAAGCTTGGCTGGACACCGCCTTAGCGCTGCCGTGGCAGGTTGAGGCGCGTCTGATTCACGATGAGCAGAAGCTGATCGAACAAACTTTGATCGAGTTGATCGACCATGTTGGTTGTCATCTGGTGTTGACCACGGGCGGCACCGGGCCGGCGCCACGCGATGTCACCCCGGAAGCAACCCTAGCCGTGGCCGATAGAGTTCTGCCTGGCTTTGGCGAAGAAATGCGTCGTATCAGCCAGCATTTCGTTCCGACCGCGATTCTTTCGCGCCAGCTGGGCGTCATTCGGGGCAAGGCGTTGATCTTAAATTTGCCGGGCCAACCCAAGGCGATCAAAGAAACCTTGGAGGGGGTAAAAGATGCGGCAGGCGTTGCGCTCGTCCAGGGCATTTTTGCTGCGGTGCCTTATTGCCTCGACCTTATTGGCGGGCCTTACATCGAAACGAACGAAGCCGTGGTCAAAGCGTTTAGGCCAAAACAGGCGCAGCGCTAAGCGATTTTCTGGGCTGTTCGCAAGGCAGTTGAGGTGTTCGAGCCGCTGAGCCACCGAGCCGCTCTAAGCTGTGTCGACGTGCGCTCAGTTGGCTCGGCCTTTCTTGATATTTGAATCTTATTTTGGCGTCGTTCATGCGTCTTCTGCGGCTGTTAAAAATTCTGCGTGTTGCCAGTCGTTATGGACTCGACGAGATGATTTTTTCGTACGAGTCGAGCGGACGATTGCTCGCATTTTCGCGCATCGTTTATTTCTGGCGCCGCTTCAGTGCTTTGCCAGAAGTGCGTTTGCGTCTGGCGCTGGAAGAGTTAGGCCCCATTTTTGTTAAGTTCGGCCAAACGCTATCAACGCGACGCGACTTGTTGCCGAAGAACCTGGCTGATGAACTCGCCAAGTTGCAAGATCGCGTGCCGCCGTTCTCGTCCGAGTGCGCGCTCAAACAAATCGAAAGCGCTTACGGTCGGCCTGCTAGCGCTGTATTTGCTGCGTTTGACGCGAATCCGGTGGCCAGCGCTTCAGTCGCTCAGGTGCATTTTGCGCGCCTGCATCCAGAGCAGGGTGGCTTTGACGTAGCGGTCAAAATTCTCCGCCCAGAACTAAGGCAAACGCTGACGCACGATTTAGCGCTACTCGATACCCTGGCCTCTTGGTTAGAGGCGCTTTGGTCTGACGGCAAACGACTCAAAGCGCGCGAGGTGGTGGCGGAATTCGCCAAATATCTCTACGACGAACTCGATTTAATGCGCGAAGCGGCAAACTGTTCGCAGCTGCGCCGTAATTTTGCACAGTCCAAATTGCTGCAAGTGCCTGAGGTTTATTGGGATTTGTGCACGACCAGCGTGATGGTCATGGAACGTATGCGTGGCATTCCGATTAGCCAAACCGAGGCATTACGCGCGGCGGGCGTCGATTTGCCCAGTTTGTCGCGTGCGGGCGTCGAAATTTTCTTCACCCAGGTTTTTCGCGACGGCTTCTTTCACGCCGATATGCATCCAGGCAATATCTTCGTTGCGACCGACGAAGCGCGCCATGGCAGTTACATCGCTTTGGATTTTGGCATTGTCGGCACCCTGACCGATGGCGATAAGGACTATCTGGCGCAAAATTTCCTTGCCTTTTTTCGCCGTGATTACAAGCGGGTAGCACAGGCGCACATCGAGGCCGGTTGGGCGCCTGCCGATACCCGTGTTGATGAATTTGAAACGGCGATTCGTGCCGTTTGCGAGCCAATTTTTGATCGGCCTTTGCACGAAATTTCGTTTGGCCGTGTCTTGCTCCGCCTCTTTCAAACCTCGCGCCGTTTTAACGTGGCCGTGCAGCCGCAGTTGATCATGCTGCAAAAGACATTGCTCAATGTTGAAGGCTTAGGTCGCCAGTTAGACCCCAATCTGGATCTATGGAAAACCGCTAAACCTTTTCTGGAACAGTGGATGGGCGAACAAATTGGCTGGCGCGCCTTGTTGAGAAGCGTGCGGCATGAGGCGCCAGCGTGGGCGCGCATATTGCCGCAGTTGCCGCGCTTGCTGCATACGGCGCTAGCGCAGCCAAGCGCCGCCAATACAGCCCCCGTATTGGCGCAATTGCTCGCCGTGCAACGCCAGAAAACACGTTGGCTTGGCTGGATCACCGTGCTCTTGCTGGTTTTGTTGTTAGGGCAATACCTACGTTAGCGTTTGTGGCGTTTGCAGTGTTTGCAGCGTTTTAACTGCGCGCTGCCCTAAAACGCTTCGTCCTCACGCAAAAAGCGCCACTGGCCGATCGGCAGGTCGCTTAGCTTGACTTGACCAATGCGCACTCGTTTTAAGCCGACGACCCTGAGCCCGACCGCCTCGCACATGCGGCGAATCTGCCGTTTTCGTCCTTCGCGTAAAACAAAGCGCAATTGATCTTCGTTTAACCATTCAACCTGCGCTGGACGTAGCGCTTTGCCGTCCAAGTACAGGCCGTGCCGCAGCAAATCCAGGTCTGCAGCGCTGAGGCTGCCTTCGACGCGAACCAAATACTCTTTGTCGACCTTCGAGTTTTCACCGATCAACTGGCGCGCAATTCGCCCATCCTGGGTTAGCACCAGCAAACCGGTTGAATCAATATCAAGCCGTCCAGCGGGGGCTAGGCCAACCAGGTGCGAAGCATGGAAAATCGGCGTATCCAGGCTGCGTTTTTGTGTCTCTGCTTGAATCAGTTTGACCGCTGGGATAAATCCCGGTTCGGGTTGTCCTGAAACGTAGCCGACAGGTTTATGCAGAAGGATCGTCATGCGCCGCTGTTGCGTGTTGCGCGCTTCATTAGACAGGCTGATCGTGTCAGAAGGCAGGGCGCGCGAACCTAGCTCGTTGATGCGCTCGCCGTTCACAAAAACCCAGCCACGTTCAAGATAAAGATCCGCTTCGCGGCGAGAACACAGGCCGCGTTCAGCGAGTAATTTAGAAATGCGTACCCCGGGCAAGCCGCTGCTGACGTTCACGACGGGCGCCGTGTACACCGTTGCGGCGCTGGCTATTTGCGTCGGTGCAATTTTGGGGACTATTTTTTTGGGGGCTATTCCAACGGGCGCTGCCTTGGGTCTGCGAGCAGGTACCGGCGGCGCTTCTGGCGGCGAAGTGTGTTGTTTATAGGCGCTGTTGTTGCTGTTGTTACGTTTCTGTGGCGCTGCTTTACGCCGCTGCTGGGGCGCTCCCGCCCCCTGTTTTTTCACCGGCAGCGTCAAGGTCTTTTTTACTGGGGGCGTGTTGTCAGGCATGGGGAACAAGCTCGTTAGCGCACATCAAGCAATTCGACCTCAAAGAGCAGCACTGCGTCTGGTGGAATTACATTGCCAGCGCCGCGTGCGCCGTAAGCCAATGCCGGTGGAATCGTGAGTTTGCGTACCCCGCCAACGCGCATTCCTTCAACGCCCTGATCCCAACCTGCGATGACCTGGCCCTTGCCGAGCGAGAAATCAAAGGGGAGCTGCCTATCCTTGCTCGAGTCGAACTGCGTTTGATCGCTGAGCCAACCTGTGTAATGCACCGAGACCGTTTTCCCCGCTGTGGCAATAGCGCCTGTGCCAAGGGTCAGATCTTCAATTTCAAGTGTGTTCGTAGACATCGACATGCTCTCCAAAAATCCGGCAGTCTAGCAGCCGCAGAAGAAGTCAGCGAGGATAGATGGTGTCGGTCGATCGCTAAGAGGGTCATCCGCCGACAAAGCGAGGGGGCTCCGCCTTCCCGTCCTGGTGCTTGCGCTAAACCGTTACTTGCGGTTCGGCGGTAGCGAGCCTAACATGGCACGCGCACAGAACGCGCTGTGGCTAAACCCATAGAAACCCACAGACTGCCTTTTTTCCTTGCCGCGTGATGACAGCAGCTTCCCAAAACGTTTACCGACCTGTGCGCAAAGTGCTGAGCCAATGAATGCAAGCTTGAACAGCGAAAATAGGCAGCACGATCCGCTTGCGCTCTTGGAGTTTCGCGAAGCGCTGACGGATCGTGCGCCGAAAATAGAGCATGGCATTGCCGCATTACGGCGCGACCTGGGCGATCAGACAGAATTGGCTGAACTGCTGCTCTGTTTGCACAAAATGGAAACAGACGCAGTGCTGTGCAGGGTCGAATTTGCGGTTGTCATGTTGCGTTCGATTAAAACCGTGTTGCTACGGTTTCAAAAACAAGATATTTCCTTGAGCAATGTGTTGGCTGAAACCATTTTGCTAGCGATGGATCGATTAGAGCTGGCGGTTAATGCCCTGTGCTCTAATAAATTGCTCGGCACCTTACAGTTACAGCCCCTGCTCACCGGCTTAGAAATTGTGGCTGCGGCCGATGCGGCCGTTATTGAGGAGCGCGCCTACGCCTTGATTGCCGCCGTTACCGGGTTTAGACCACGTCACAATGAAGCGTTCTCGGCGACAGAATCCTCGGCCAGCAAAACCATTCAAGACGAAAAATCAAAACGCGCTGAAGATTTGATCTTCTTTCGCACGCTGGCGACGCAACTCGAGAATCGTTCACCTTTATTTAAGGGGCGTACGATCCGGGTTCTGCGCTTGGCGCAGGAAACCAACCGCGAAGCAGCGCAAAAAATTGACCCAATCCAGCTTGAAGCGGCCTCCTATTTGCATGACATCGGCATGATGTTCTTGCCAGAAGCCTCTTGGACTAAAGTCGGGCATATGAGCGCTAGCGAAAAACTCGGCATGCGCCGGCACCCGGAGTACGCAGCGGGCATTCTGTCGCGCATGCCGCATTGGTCGGCGGCGGCTCAGATGATCCTAGAACACCATGAAATGCCCGACGGCGCTGGCTACCCCTGCGGTTTGAGCGAAGCGCAAATTTGCTCTGGAGCCAAACTGTTAGCCATTGTGGATGCGTTTGAAGCGGTCATGCTCAAGCACATTCATCGTGGCAGAAACCGTTCTGTGCTGCGTGCGATTGCCGAAATCAACGCCTGTGACAATCAATTTTCACCAGAGTGGATTGCGCCCTTCAATAAAGTGATTCGTCGCACTCTGGAAAACTAATGCGCGATCTTGAGCCAACGACCGTGCCAGCTGAGGCGGTGGATAGCCGACGCCGCTTTGCTGGCGTGGCTCGCCTCTACGGCGAATTAGCTTTGCAAAATTTTGCTGAAGCGAATCTTTGCGTTGTCGGTATTGGCGGCGTTGGGTCTTGGGTGGTTGAAGCCCTGGCCAGATCAGCGGTTGGAAAAATCACTCTGATCGATCTCGATATGGTCGCCGAATCGAACGTCAACCGACAGATTCACGCCTTGAGTGGTGAGTTCGGTAAAGCGAAAGTCAGCGTGATGGCCGAACGTATCCTGGCGATCAACCCCGACTGTGCGGTTTCTATCGTTGAAGATTTCTTAACGCCGGAAAATTTAGACGAACACCTCAATCAAGGGTTCGATTACGTGGTGGACGCGATTGATCAAGTGCGCACCAAAGCCGCGCTGATCGCATGGTGTCGCCAGCGCAAGACGCCGGTTTTGAGCGTCGGCGCTGCTGGCGGCCAGACCGACCCGTCACGCATTGCCGTCAAAGACCTTGCGCACACCATACAAGACCCGTTGCTAGCCAAAGTACGCGCCTTGCTGCGCAAGCAGTATGGGCTCACCCGCGACACCAAGAAAAAATTCAACGTCCCTGCCATATTCTCTACCGAACCGGTGCGCCAACCTCAGGCATCGACGCACTGCCAAACAACGGAGCTTCGCTCTGGGCTCAACTGTGCAGGGTTTGGCTCTTCTGTTTGCGTTACCGCCTCTTTCGGCTTATTTGCCGCTGCCGCCGTGCTCGAGCATCTGTCGCGACGCGTGCCCGAGACGCTTGGAAAGCGTTAGCGCAGCCTGTTTTGTCGTCTGCGCTAGGGCACTGTCCCAGCCTATATCGAAATGCCCTGTTGTGCCGAGTACGGTGATGGCCGCAACCATCATCCCGGTATGGTCAAAAACAGGCGCGCTAAAACCATTGATCCCCGGCGTCCAGCTGCCGCAGGCGCGTGCAATACCATGCTCACGTGTCTCGGCAAGTACCGCTTCAAAATCGCGAGTGACCTGTGCGATATCACTCTTGCTGACGGCAGCAGCTAAAGACAACTCTTTGCTGAGCAACTCTTTGAGATAGCGAGAGCGATAAAATGCGGCAAAAGCACGTCCAGTTGCCGCCGTGGTGAGCGGTAACACAACGCCAGTGCGCAAAATAACGCTAACCGGCTCACCCGTCTCAACCCAGCGCACACAAGTTGCCCCATGCGTGCCCCACACCGCCAAGGCCACCGTCTCACCGATGTGTTCGCACAGCTCTTCTAAAACCGGCGAAGCCAGGCGTACAGCGTCCAAGCGCGACAAGCTCGCAAGACCTAGTTCTAAAGCAAAATCACCTAAATCGTAACGACCCGTGCCGGCGTCTTGCTTTACTAGTCCCGTGCGCACAAAGCTGACTAAATAGCGGTGCGCCTTAGCTGCTGGCATGCCAGCGTTCTTGGCTAGATCACGCAACATCATCGGCCGATTGTCCTGCGCCAAAACACGCAATAGGCTGCTGCCTACCTCGATCGATTGAATACCCTGTCGGTGCTTAACTTTTGTCTCTGCCATGAGATGAACTTCCAAAATTGTTGCATTGCATTGTAGCGATTTGTCCATGGCTGTGCTTGCTACTTGCCAAGTACGCGCGCTTAGCTATTGGGTTGTGCATGCCTCTTGTGCTGGCCTGTGTCCCATGCCAAGCATTGTCAGAGGCTCGCTCGGCTTAATGGTGCCCACCTTAAGGCTTTGTGGCACTATCGATCTTGCATTGAAGAGGTCTTGTTGTGCCTACTCTTATCAAAGGCGACACACGCCCTGCCTTGTGTCGCCTTGCACCGTACTGAGTGCCTTCAGCTTTGCCTGTATGGGCAAACACCATTCATCAATCAAGGGGAAAAAATGCGGGCAATACTGGTTGCGAATCCAAAAGGCGGCGCTGGCAAAACAACGCTCGCCACCAATCTTGCGGGACATTATGCAAATGCTGGGCACAGCGTTAGTTTGTGCGACTTGGATCGGCAACAATCTTCGCTGCGTTGGCTAGCCTTTCGTCCCCCCGCGCTACCTGCGGTGACCGGCTATTTTGCTGGCAACCAAATGCTCATCAAATTACCCAAAGAAAACGATCGGGTCGTCATAGACGCCCCGGCAGGGCTTCAGGGCTACAAGCTGACAGACTATCTGCGCCTAGTCGACAAAGTGATCATTCCCGTTGTGCCTTCAGTGTTTGACATGGCGGCGACCGAAGACTTTCTCGGCTCCCTGCGTCAAGAAATGCGTGGGCGCCCCAACGTCCTTGGGATTGCAGCTATGCGCGTAGATCCTCGAACGCGCGCCGCAGCCATGCTTGAAGAATTCCTCAAACACTTTGACGTGCCCATCCTCAGCTACATTCGCAACACGCAAAATTATGTCAATGTCGCAGCCGCAGGCCAAAGCATATTCGACACCCCTCGTGCACGTCATCGACGCGATATTGAACAATGGGATGCGATGTTGCAGTGGCTAGAAAGCTAGTCCGGAACGCGCCTTCATTAGGCCAATCTTGGCAGTCAGCTAGAGAAAATAAGCAAAATAAAGTTGACCAAGAGCGCCATGCTTGCTATAGTTTCGCCTCTCTACCGGACGCGGGGTGGAGCAGTCTGGCAGCTCGTCGGGCTCATAACCCGAAGGTCACA
>JAZKFR010000144.1:0-13535 GCA_040386295.1 Pseudomonadota bacterium
GATTGTGAATTGATTCGAAATTCTCAGAAGCCACTTTCCAACGAGCGATACGAGGCTCTCGCATCAAGCGCAAGGCAATATCTCTGACCAAATCCTCGACAAACTTGGGATTGTCGTAAGCCCGTTCAGTCACCCATTTCTCATCAGGTCGCTTGAGCAGCCCGAACACTTCGCAAGAAGCTTCTTCCTCGGCGATTCTGATCAAAGCTTCAAGACTAAGCGCCGCCTGTGTGGCCGAGGGAAGCAAAGCGGCAGGGCATAACTGCGCCTCTAAAGTGATGTGTGAACGCTGATTATGCGCACCGTAGTCAGATATTTTCTTTGAACATGGGCACAAGCTGGTCACCGGGGCAATCACACTGAGGGTTAGCTCAGCAGCTTGTTCTGCCTGAGTTTTCTCAATCATCAAAGCAACGTCATAGTCGAGCAAACTTTCAACACCCGAAACCGGAGCCGCCTTGCGCAAAAAATAGGGAAAGCGCAATTCAATACGCCCAGTTTGAGCTTCTAAACGCCGCAACATATCGTCGAATAAGGCAAATAGGCGCGCTTGCGTCAAGGCTTCATGTTGTGCCTCAAGCAACTCGACAAAGCGCGACATATGTGTCCCCTTCACTTCCGCTGGCAAACCAACGGTCAGCGCTAAGGTAGCCACCGTATTGAGCTGAGAACCATCCGCCATTTCAATTAACAAGGGATAGCGTAGCCCACTCACGCCCACACGCTGAATGGCTAAATGACGTATATCGACATCGGCCTGAACATCAGGCAAAACAAATTGATCAGGGGCATTCATGAGTCGCTCCTCAGCAGTTGCAGGATGGAGAAAAAAAGGAAGAGAGTTAACGTAAAAACTGCTCAATTTTGCGCAGCAAATCTGCATCATCCGGTTTGGTAAAACTACTAAAGGCAAGTACTTCGCCGCCATCTCGGCTGATCAAATATTTATGGAAGTTCCAACGCGGTTTACTGCCCGTACGACGTGCGAGATCAAGAAAAAAAGGATTTGCGCTCTCCCCTTTGATCGCTGTCTTGCTCGCCATAGGAAACTGCACGCCGTAGGTGGAACGGCAAAAATCAGCAATTTCTTTTTCGCTACCAGGTTCCTGCCCACCAAAATCGTTGGAAGGAAAACCGATCACAACCAAGCCTTTCGCTTTAAGACGGGCATAGAGCTTTTCTAAGCCGTCGTATTGCGAGGTAAACCCGCAGTAACTTGCCGTATTCACCACCAAAACAACCTTGCCAGCGTATTGGCAAAGCGGCATCGGTTTAGCATCTTGCAAACCGGTGAAGCTGTACTTCAGAACAGAAGGACAGTCTTCTGCCATCACCGGGCGGGCTAAAACAAGCAAAGTGAGGAACAATAGAGCGCCCAAAAAAAGCCCGATTTTTTGTCTGCGCGCGCTTTGTCGCGTTTCTTGCTCAGACATAAGATGAACAGCATTTATCGAGGCGTATTTAAGCTTAATCATTTTTTGTCCTAGACAAAACTAAATTAAACTTCACGTTATCGAGATAAACTGCTAGTGTCAATACAAATTATTGTTTTTTGTTCAGGACAGCATGGAACTCTCACATTGCAATATCGCCAGCGTCGAAAGCGAAACTGGGCTCTCCAAAGATGTTTTACGCGTCTGGGAGCGACGCTACGGATTTCCCTCGCCAATACGTGACGCCCAGGGAATACGCTTGTATTCCAGTGAAGAGCTTGAGCGTTTACGCGTGATCAAACATCTGATGGAAGCCGGACATCGTCCCGGCAAGCTGATCAATCAACCTTTGGCAGAGCTGCTCAAGTTGATGGCATGTCGCAATAAGCAAAGCAATCCGAGCGCAGACGAAGACACCTGCGCCTTGAACGAGTTATTGGAATTGATTAGGCAACATGACGCCGTAGCGTATCAACAGGCGATGCTGCAACGCCTGGCACGGCAAGGCTTACAAAGCTTTATCGAAAAAACGGTCGCGCCACTAAGTCGGCACGTCGGCGAATGCTGGGCAGAGGGTCGTTTTGAGATTTTTGAAGAGCATCTCTTTACCGAGTTGACCCAACGCTTATTGCGTCAAGTCATCGCAAACCTACCGACACAAGCGCAAAGCCCACGCATTCTCCTGACCAGCCTGCCCGACGAACAGCACATGCTAGGTTTATTGATGGCCGAGGCATTGTTTACTCTGGAAGGCGCAAGTTGCATTCCGCTCGGCACACAAATGCCGATCAAATCGATTGCACGAGCCGCCAGCGCACAGCGTATCGACATCGTTGCCCTCTCCTTCTCGCGTTCGTTTCCACAGCGACAAATCCCAATCCTCTTACAACAATTACGTTCATTGCTCAGCGATGAAATTCAGATTTGGGTCGGTGGCAACGGCACAAAAAAAGTGACTAAGACTGATGCTTGCGTCGGCGTTCACTGCCTAAGCACTTTTACTGAAGCGCTAAGCGCTTTAAGCGCATGGCGCCAAGCACACTCGGCTTGGCTTTCTACTGCAAGCAAGCCATCAAACTCGCCGTAAAAACTCAAGGCGAAGGCCGTCACACGACAGCAAGAACAGAGCAAAAGCGAAATACTTTAGCGATGCTAGAATTCGCGCCTTGACTCTGATCTAACAAAGGAAATCCGCGTGCACATCGAAAATTCTGTTTTTGTCGTTACCGGAGGGGGCTCTGGTTTAGGTGCCGGCACAGCGCGCATGATTGTTGCTGCGGGTGGCAAAGTTCTGCTCGCTGACGTCAACAAGGCCAGCGGTGAAGCGCTCGCCGCAGAATTAGGAACAGCGGCATGCTTCGTCGAAACCGATGTTGCCAACGAAAACAGTGCGCAGCGAGCCATTGACACGGCACAAAGTGTTTTTGGTCGACTCAATGGACTGATCAATTGTGCGGGCATCGCCCCAGCCGAAAAAGTGCTCGGCAAAGACGGTGTGCATAAGCTAGAAAATTTTGCCCGCGTCATCAACGTTAATTTGATTGGCTCGTTCAACATGATTCGACTAGCCGCAGCAGCGATGAGTCAGGGTGAAGCCAACGCAGCGGGGGAACGCGGGGTCATCGTCAATACCGCCTCGGTTGCCGCCTACGACGGGCAAATTGGGCAAGTCGCCTACGCCGCGTCGAAAGGCGGAGTGGTTGCCATGACCCTGCCCATCGCCCGCGAATTGGCGCGCTCAGGAATCCGTGTGATGACCATCGCGCCCGGTATTTTTGAAACGCCAATGTTGCTCGGCATGCCCGCCGAAGTACAGGATGCACTCGGCAAAATGGTTCCCTTCCCCTCGCGCCTGGGCAAGCCCGCTGAGTACGCTGCTTTAGTGCGCCATATCGTCGAAAACGTGATGCTCAACGGGGAAGTCATTCGTCTCGACGGCGCAATTCGCATGGCGCCTAAATAAACTAGTGCAGAGGATGGTGGCAGCGCACTTGATGCCCCGGCGTTAGTTCAAGTAAAGCCGGATCATGCGAACGGCATAGCTCAGAAGCACGCGGGCAACGTTGCCGAAAGGCGCAACCAAAGAGAGAAGGGTGCGCGCCAGTCAGCGCAGTCGTCATACCTAGGCTTGATTGATCGACAACAGGCTCAGGCAAGTCACCGCCTAAGACCCGAGCCCGCCAGGGATCGGGTACTGCTGCCAGCAGCGCTTGCGTGTACGGGTGGCGCGGCTGACGCAAAATCTCATCGACCGCCCCCTGTTCAACGATACGACCTCGATACATCACAGCAACCTCATGTGCGAGATAAGCCACCACTGAAAAATTATGCGTGATCAGCAAATAAGCCAGGCCGAACTGCGCTTGTAGTGATTTAAGCAGATTCAGAATTTGCGCCTGTACCGACACATCGAGTGCCGACGTCGGCTCATCGCACACAATCAACTCAGCTTGCACCGCCAAAGCTCGAGCAATCGCGATGCGTTGGCGTTGTCCACCAGAGAACTCATGCGGATAACGCTCAGAGGCAGAAGGGTCAAGCCCAACCTGCTGCAATAACAAGGCAATCTTATTGGCTAAGGCGGCGTCCTGCCCTGCCCTATCTGCAGCGCCCAGCGCAGGCAGCACGTTTAAAGCACGCATTCCTTCAACGATCAGCTCAAATACCGAAAGCCGGGGATTCAGCGAGGCGAAGGGATCCTGAAAAATCATCTGCATACGACGCCGTACAGGACGTAGCGCTGACTGCGACAAAGTGCTCAACTCAAGCCCCTCTAACTGCACACTGCCGGAATTCGACGCAATCAATTGCAGAATTGCTTTCGCCAGCGTTGTCTTACCACACCCAGATTCACCCACCAGGGCCAAAGTTCGGCCACGCGCCAAATCGAAGGAAACCTGATCAACCGCGTCAACCTGCCCGCTTTTCCGACGTAGAAAACCAGACAAAATCGGATACGAGACAGACAAATCGCGCACTTGGAGCAAATTGGGCGCCCTCGAATCAACAGCAGAATAAGCTGCGGGCGCTACGGACAAGGCTTGCTGAATTTTAGTGGGATCGACTCGCTCGGCATCTTCTTGCGCGATCGCTGCACCCTCAGATGCTTGTGGCCAGTGCTGAGCTTGCAACGATCGCGCGGCCGTATCGAGCAAATGGCAACGTACCCTATGTCCTGGTGCAACTTCGCTCCAATCAGGCCGCTCAGTATGGCAACGCGACCAAGCGGCATGACAACGCGGCGCAAAACGACAGGCCTGTGGCATTTCTGCGAGCGCGGGAACCTGCCCGGGAATGGTCGCTAAGGAATCTTGCATAAGCCTGCTCTGCGGACTGCCCACGCCCCTAGACAGAGCCAGGTTCGGCAATGCAGAGAACAGTTTTTGCGTGTAAGGATGATGCGGTAAAGCCGTCGGCGCATGAAAGAACGCAGCATGATCGGCTTCTTCAACTAACTCCCCGGCGTACATCACCGCAACACGATGCGCCATCTCGGCAACCACGCCCAGATCATGGGTAATCAGCAGCACACCCATGCCATGCTGAGCTTGCAAGCGACGCAGCAGACCCAAAATCTGCGCCTGAATGCTTACGTCAAGCGCCGTTGTCGGCTCATCAGCGAGTAATAAACGGGGATTTCCCGCCAAAGCGCAGGCAATCATCACACGCTGCTTCATCCCCCCAGATAACTGAAAAGGATACGCAGACAATTGTTGCTGGGCATTAGCGATACCCACCGCCTCAAGCAATTCAAGCGTGCGTGCACGTGCCGCAGCGCCGACCAAACCAAGATGACAGGCCAGCACCTCAGCAATCTGCTGCGCAACCGTCAATACGGGATTAAGACTGGTCGCCGGCTCCTGAAAAATCATCGCCATGCCACCTCCCCGCACGGCACGCATATCAAGCTCTGACAACTGCCGTAAATCGCGCCCCTCAAAGAGAATTTGACCGCCTAACAAACGCCCTGCTGGTGGCAACAAACGCAATAAAGACAGCGCTGTCGCTGATTTTCCACAACCTGACTCACCCAAAATGGCAAAGGTTTCACCCGCGTGTAACTCAAAACTCAGGCCATCCACCGCAACCAAAGGCTGGTTCTGCGCATGTTTAGCCGCAAAACCCAAGCGCAGATGACGGACTGAAAGTAAGGGGGGATTTAAGTCGCCGGCCAAATCGTGATTGATCATGCAGCACCAATCATGCGGGGATCAAAGGCTACACGTAAGGCATCAGCAAACAAATTCGCGGCCAAGACCAGTAACAACATAAAGGTAAAAGAAGCGGCTAAAGACCACCAAACAAGAGGCTCACGCGCTAGTTCTAAACGTGCATTGTTGATCATGCTGCCAAAGCTGATCATCGTCGGATCAACACCAATCCCGACGTAAGACAACACCGCCTCGGCTAAGACCAAGCCAGAAAAATCCATGACCAAGGCGATGATCACGATATGCATCAAATTCGGCAAAATATGGCGCACGATGATGCGCCCATCGGATACGGCAAAAGCCCGCGCTGCCTGGATGTACTCCAGCTCACGTAGCTTTAAAGTTTCGCCGCGCAAAAGGCGACATAAGCTAGTCCAACTGGTCAAACCGAGAATCAAACAAAGCGCCAACAGCCGTAAATCAGCCCGTTCAGCCGCCGTCGCAAACCACTGTGGGTGCGTATCGATCAACACCTGCATCATCAATACCGCAGCAGCAATCAGCAAAACACTGGGGATAGAACTAACCGTGCTGTAAAGATACTGAATCAAATCATCGACCCAACCGCGAAAATAGCCGGCAAAAATGCCCAAGAAAATAGCCAAAGGCAAAGTCACTAAGGTCGTCAGCAAACCAATCACTAAGCCGGTTCTAATGCTTTTCAGCACCTGATACAAAACGTCCTGCCCGACTTTGTCAGTACCAAACACATGATAATCAACGCAAAGCGACGCGATCATTAAGCCACACAAGAGCAAAACAGCCGAAACGGACAGCAGCGCATCCCAAGCAAAATCCGCTTCACTACGCCAAATGCGCCGCCAAGCAACACGTTTAGAACAAGCCCAAACACGCGCCAGAAAAGCCGTCGTCGCAGCGACTAAGACAGAGCAAAGCAACGACGCCGCCAAGACGGCAAACAATAAACGCTTGAACACATCCCGATCGCGTTGCGCGCCAGCCTCGGCCAAACTAAGCGTTGCCGGCAAATGCAGCGCAGCGTATTTAAGACGTGGATAATCGCGCACTTGCCTGAATTGACCCGCGCTGTCACGCAACTCAATTACCTCCTTCGCATACGCGTGTGTCGCGAGCGGGGCTGAATAGGTCTTCTCCTGATGGGTGCGCAAAGAAACAAGCAGAGCATCGAGAACAGAGCGTACTTCCACAGCGTATACAGGGTGGGCAAGCGGAGCAGAGTGCAGGAGGGAACTCGTATCGACCACGGGTCGATAGTGCACAGAATCGAGTAAAGCGATCAACACAAAAACGCTCAGAACAGTTGCTGCCGCAACACCCGAACGATTACGTCCAAGCCGTTGCCAAGCCGAGCCTAAAGTGGGATTGCGCAAAGACAGGCGAATAATGAAAAAACTAGCCAACAGCAACAAGGCAATCAGGGCATCAGAAATTAAGACAACCGGGGAAAAAGGCATAGTCAATTGGCGCTAAGTCAATGAACGAAAAGCATAAAACTCATGCCTTAGCTAAAACGAATCCGGGGATCAATCCACGCATAAGCAATATCCGTCAGCACTAATCCCAGGATGTAGAGCAGAGAACCGATAAAAACCATCGCGCGCACGACGGCAAAATCCTGTGCCTGAATCGCATCAATGGTATAGCTACCTAAGCCCGGAATACCAAAAAAAGACTCGCTCAGCAAAGAACCCATGAACAGCAAAGGGATCAGCACCACAACACCGGTTACTATAGGAATCAAAGCATTAGGCAAGACATGACGAAATAACACCCAAAACTCAGAAAGCCCCTTAGCGCGTGCCGTTCGCACGTAGTCTTTAGCAATCTCTTCGAGGAAGATAGCGCGATACCAACGCGCTGAAGCACCGAGACCCGAGACAACACCGATGACAACCGGTAAAAGCAAAAATTTCCACATATCAAAGCCAAACACATAGCCAGAAATAGGCACCCAACGCCACAGTTTACTGACCAGGTATTGCCCCGCGATGATGTAAAACAAAGCAGAAACTGACATCGCCACAACACACAAGACGACGCCCCAAAAATCGAGATAAGTCGCGCGAAAAAACGTTAACATCAGCGCCAGCACGATCGCCAGAAACAAGCCCAACAAAAAAGTCGGTAACGCAATCGCCAACGAAGGCAGCATACGCGTGACAATCTCGCGCTTAATATCACGACCATCTTCGGCACGACCAAAATCACCCGCCAACATACGTACCGATTTAGCAAAAAAAATAGTGTCACTTAAAACGGCCAAACCCTTAGCGTCGACATTGACGAACAAGGGCTTGTCGTAACCACGCTCCAGCTTCCAAAGCGCGATTGCCTCGGGCGTAACGCGTTTGACACCCAACTGCATACGCGCCATGTCATCGGGCGTATTGACCATAAAAAACAAAGCAAAAGTGATCAGGTTAACCCCGATCAAAATCGGCAGAGCATAGAAAAAACGACGGAGAAGATAGGAAAGCATAGGCCTGTCACGCAGCGAAAGTCAGCCTACCCGCGCGACAGCGTGCGACATCTATGGGGTGCCCCACAAATATCGGCACGGTCAAATTGAAGCTGCGGCTATAAACAAAGCAAAGCGAAGAAATAACGCAAAACACGCCAAACTTAAAGCGAGCGCATCAAAGAATCAAGGCAAAGCAGCATCAACTGCTGCGGAAAAATCCCCAGCAAAGCAACCGCCAGGCCGTTAGCTGACATCAAGCCTTTCATCACGACCGGCGCGTCAATACGCGCTGAATCATTAGGCTCATCGAAATACATCAATTTAACGACGCGCAAATAGTAGAACGCACCAATTAAAGAGAAGAGCACTGCAAACAACGCCAGCCATAGATAACCCGCCACCATGACTGCCTGCAGAACAGAGAATTTTGCAAAGAAACCGCCAAAGAAAGGAATCCCTGCCATCGAAAACATCATCATCATCATGACTGCTGCGAACCAGGGGCTGCGCTTATTTAAGCCTTTCAGATCATCCAGAGAATCGGCTTCGAAGCCAGCACGACTGAGCAGCAAAATCGTGCCAAAAGTGCCTGCACTGGTCAGTACGTAGGTGAGCACATAAAACAAAGATGAGCTGTAAGCATTGAAGGCAAAACGTGGATCGCCACCCACTACCCCTGTGACTAAACCCAGCAACATAAACCCCATGTGCGAAATTGCCGAATAAGCCAGCATGCGTTTCAAATTGACTTGCGCAATCGCCGCCAAATTACCCAAAGCAATTGAAAGCACAGAAAACACCAGTAGCATCATCTGCCAATCACGCGAGACTACGATCAGCCCTTCGACCAACAAACGAATCACGATCGCAAAGGCGGCCAACTTAGGTGCAGTGGCGAGAATGAGCGTAACGGCGGTAGGTGCGCCGTGATAAACATCGGGAACCCACATATGAAAAGGCACCACACCGAGTTTAAAAGCCAGTCCAGCGACCAAGAAGATCAAGCCAAAAATCAGGATCATCGGGTTAAATTGATGCGTGGACAAACGAATTGAAAGCTCAGTAATTTCCAAAGTACCGGTTGCACCGTACAACATCGACATCCCATAAAGCAGCAGACCAGAAGCCAAAGCGCCTAATACAAAATACTTCATCGCCGCTTCCGTTGCTGCAACGGAATCACGATTCAATGCAACCATCGCATACAGAGACAAGGAAAGCAGTTCGATTCCGATATAGACCGTCAGCAAATGATTCGCTGAAATCATCACCAACATACCCAAAGTGGCAAACAAACTCAGCACGTAAAATTCACCCCGCGCCAAATTGGGTCTTGCCAACACATAGGTGCGTGAATAGATGAGCACTAAAATCATCGTGCCATAAACCACAAGCTTCAATAAATCACCCAAAGCATCGGCGACGTACATACGGTTAAAGGTATAAGCGACGTCACCACCACCAATCATCCACGTCAGGCCAGCCGTCAGCGCCAAAATCAGCAAGCTCAGCGTGAACGTGAGCGTACGTCGAGGTTCTTTAACAAACAAATCGACGATGAGCAGAACACAGCTCATCAACAACAAAAAAATCTCAGCGCTTGCAGGACGTAAATCAGGCAAAACAAACTGCATTTCAGCAAGTGTCATAGCGGCTACCAATTATTGAATTTTGCTGACAGCAACATGGCGTAACAACTCGTTGACCGAGCTGTGCATGAGGTCAGTAAAGGGCTGTGGGTAAAGACCCATAAACAAGGTACCTAGCGCTAGTAGGGTAAGAATCAAGGCTTCACGCGCGTTAATGTCGCTTAACGCCGCAACGCGAGGATTAACGACCTCACCAAAGATCACCCGCTTGTACATCCACAAAGTATAAGCAGCACCAACAATCATCGTTGAGGCAGCGGCAAAAGCTAGCCAAAAATTAAATTTGACAGCAGCCAGGATCACCATAAATTCGCCGACAAAACCCGAGGTAGCAGGTAGTCCGGCATTTGCCATCGAGAACAACATAAAGAAAGCAGCAAACTTCGGCATGCTATTGACGACCCCACCATAGTCAGCAATTTTTCGTGAATGCAAGCGGTCGTACAGCACACCGATACTAAAAAACATAGCGCCAGAAACAAAACCGTGCGAAATCATTTGCACCAGAGCGCCTTCGACGCCTAAAGCATCAAACATAAAAAAACCTAAGGTGACAAAACCCATGTGTGCAATCGACGAGTAAGCCACCAGCTTTTTCATATCCTCCTGAACCAAAGCGACAAAGCCAATATAAACAACAGCAATCAGGGATAGACCGAGCAACAAACCGGAAAGCTCATGCGACGCATCAGGTGCTATCGGCAGTGAGAACCTTAAAAATCCGTATGCACCCAACTTTAAAGCGATCGCAGCTAACACAATCGACCCTCCCGTTGGAGCTTCAACGTGCGCGTCTGGCAACCAAGTATGCACCGGCCACATGGGCACTTTTACGGCAAAGGCGATCAAAAAAGCGAGGAAAATCCAGATTTGTGTGGGCATCGCCAGCGGCAGCTGATGCCAATCAAGAATTGAGAAACTGCCCCCAGAATAAATGTACAAATAGAGCAATGCGATCAGGAACAGCAAGGAGCCGAGCAAGGTATAGAGAAAGAATTTAAACGCAGCATAGACACGATTGGCTCCGCCCCAAATTCCGATAATTAAGTACAAGGGGATTAAAGAAGCCTCGAAAAAGACATAAAACAACATGCCATCTAACGCACAAAAAATACCATTGAGCAAACCCGACATAATCAGGAATGCAGCGTTGTACTGGGCAACCTTTTGCTTAATCACCTGCCAGCCAGCCAAGACGACAATCACCGTAATGAAGCTATTGAGCAAAACAAAAGGCATTGAAATACCGTCCACGCCAAGGTGGTAGTGGATATTAAAGCGCGGGATCCAAGGATAAAGTTCAACGAACTGCATACTTGGCGTGGTCAAATCAAAGCCGAGGTACAAAGGGATGGTAACCAAAAACGCAAGCACCGCCCCGAGTAAGGCCAAAACTTTAGTAAAGCAAACGGCGCGCTGCTCAGAAGCCGTTAGCAAGACCAGAAACCCAGCGAGAATAGGGAGCCAAATAGCAAGAGAGAGAAGCGGTGTGGCTGGCATGTCGTTTCCAATGAACTGATTATGGTCTTAGGTGCTACGTGTTAATTGCGTTGCGTGCGCTAATGCAATAGCGCGCAGATCGTACTTTCTGATCATCAACTCAAACGGACGAAGAAGCGAAAGGTTAGTAGCAGGCAAACCCCTATGATCATCGTGAAAGCGTAGTGATAAATATGCCCAGATTGAAAAAAACGTAGCAACCTAGCAAAAGCACTCACTAAACGCGCACTACCATTAACAAGAAAACCATCGATTAAAACAGTATCGCCACCCTTCCATAAGCCTTGACCCAAGCAACGTGCACCGCGCGCAAAAATCAGTTCATTGAATCGATCAAAGTAATACTTGTTCTCGAGCAGCACATAAACAGGCGCTAAGTATTGCTTGCAGAGCGCAGGAATTTCAGGCCGTTTCAAATAAAAGAACCAGGATAGAGCAACACCAGAAAATGCCAACCAGAAAACTGATGTGCTCAGCGCATGAATAGCCATAGCAAAAGCACCATGAAAATGGTGTGTCAAAGTTTCCATCACCGGGTGCACTTCGGAATTGATGAAAATAGCGTCTTTAAAATAGCCCCCGAAAAGCATGGGTTCGATTCCGATATAACCAATAAAGAGCGAAGGAATCGCCAACATAATCAAAGGCAGAGTGACAACCCAAGGACTCTCGTGCGGCTTTTGTCCGGGCGCAAGACCATGGTGATGTCCCTCCTGATCGTCATGCGCAGCATGCGCAAAGCGCTCCTTGCCGTGAAAGACCAAAAAGTACATACGGAAGGAGTAAAAAGCCGTAATAAACACACCCGCCAACACTGCGCAGTAGGCAAAGCCAGAACCAGGAAGCGTCGATAATTTAACTGCTTCGATGATGGAGTCTTTGGAATAAAAACCTGAAAAGAGCGGCGTACCGATCAAAGCCAGAGAACCAATCAAGGAAGTGATCCAGGTAATCGGCATGTATTTACGCAATCCACCCATATGACGAATGTCTTGATCGTGGTGCATCCCCATAATGACCGAACCTGCACCGAGGAATAACAAAGCCTTGAAGAAAGCATGAGTCATTAGATGGAAAATTGCGACCGAATAAGCAGAGGCGCCCAAGGCAACGGTCATGTAACCTAATTGCGAGAGCGTTGAATAAGCGACTACCCGCTTGATATCGTTTTGGATGATCCCAATCAAGCCCATAAATAAGGCAGTGATTGCGCCAATCACCATGACGAAAGACAAAGCAGCATCAGACAACTCAAACAAAGGCGACATCCGAGCGACCATAAAAATACCAGCAGTCACCATCGTCGCTGCGTGAATCAGCGCGGAAATTGGGGTTGGCCCTTCCATTGAATCGGGCAGCCAAACGTGTAGCGGAACCTGCGCCGATTTACCCATGGCGCCAATGAACAGCAAAATACAGGTAGCCGAGAGCAAAGAAACAGTCGCCCAATCATGTCCCGGCAGAAAAGCAATGGTCTCGCCCAAGAGGCTTGGTGCTTTGGCAAACACACTGGCGTAGTCTAGGCTACCGCAGTGCGCGAGAATCAAGCCGATGCCCAAGATAAAACCAAAGTCGCCGACTCGATTAACCAAAAAAGCCTTCATGTTGGCAAAAATGGCAGTGGGTCTTGTGTACCAGAAACCAATCAACAAATAAGAAACCAGACCAACGGCCTCCCAACCGAAAAACAGCTGCATAAAATTATTACTCATCACCAACATCAGCATGGCGAAAGTAAAAAGGGAGATATAACTGAAGAAGCGGTTATAACCGGGGTCTTCCTGCATATAGCCAATCGTGTACAGGTGCACCATGAGCGAAACAAAGGTCACAACCAGCATCATCGTGACGGTTAGCTGATCGATCAAGAAACCAACCTCGAAATGATATTCACCACTACTCATCCACTGATAGACGGCACCGTTAAAGGTATGTCCAAGCATGACGTCTTGAAAAATCAGAACAGAAGCGATGAGCGCAACAGCCACACCAAGCGTCGTTACCGTGTGTGCGCACCAACGAGGTAAAACACGGCAGAAAAGACCAGCGATAATTGCGCCAAATAAGGGTGCTAGGGGAACTAGTAAGTAAAGTTTTTGCATGGATGTCTAACCCTTCAGGCTGTCCAGATCATCCACGTGGATGGTATTCAAGTTACGGAACAGAACGACAAGAATTGCCAGTCCAATAGCCGACTCTGCGGCCGCAACAGTCAAGATAAAGAAGACAAAAATTTGCCCAGAGAGATCCTGCATGTAGTGAGAAAAAGCGATGAAATTCATGTTTACAGCTAACAACA
>JAZKFR010000144.1:13545-15992 GCA_040386295.1 Pseudomonadota bacterium
ATCAAGAGGACGATTAGATTTTTGCGATTAAGAAAAATCCCAACAACACCGATCGCAAACAGCATCGCACCAAGAATCAAAAAATGAGACAGAGTCAGCAAGGTAGCTCCCGTGATTTTTCTACAGTGAGCAGCAGGTCACACTGCTCTTTTTGATTGAATGCACAAGACATAGGGGCATTTTTAACGAGCTTCGTTAGACGGCATTTTGATCAAACGAACACGATCTTTTGCCTGAACAAATACCTGTTGCGCAGGACTGACTGAGCGGGTCTTGCGTTTATCGCGCAAAGTCAGCGCAACGGCAGCGATAATCGCCACTAGAAGAATGACTGAGGCCAACTCAAAAGGATAAACGTAATCGGTGAAAATGAGCCGCCCAATCGCTTGCACATTACTTTCCGATAAAACCGTCTGCGGCACGTTGTTTTCTAAGACATTGAAATAACTCAAAGCCAAGATGGCGGCCATTTCGAGCACCATAAGCAAGGCTACGATCGAGCCAAGGGGTAGATAGCGCCAGAATCCTTCGCGCAAACGATCCAAATTGATGTCAAGCAGCATCACTACAAAGAGAAATAGCACCATAACCGCGCCAACATAAACTAGGACTAGGGCAATCGCCAGGAATTCGGCCTGCAAAATTAACCAAACGCCACTCGCAGTAAAAAAAGCAAGCACCAGAAACAGGGCTGCATGCACTGGATTACGCGCCGTGACGACACGCAAACTGGCGAACAGCAAAATTGCCGAAAGAAAATAAAAAACAAAGCTACGAAATTCCATCGTGTCGGCCTCTGGCGTGATTAACGGTAAGGCGCGTCGAGCGCACGATCTTCGGCAATCTGTGCCTCGTAGCGATCACCGTTAGCTAATAACATGGGTTTGGTGTAGTAAAGATCGCCACGTTGCTCGCCGTGGTATTCAAAAATCCGGGTTTCGACAATCGCATCGACCGGGCATGCTTCCTCACAAAACCCGCAAAAAATACATTTAGTTAGATCAATGTCATAACGCGTTGTGCGCCGCGAGCCATCTTCACGTTGATCGGACTCAATAGTGATCGCCAAGGCCGGGCAAACCGCTTCACACAATTTGCACGCAATACAGCGCTCTTCGCCGCTGGGGTAGCGACGCAAGGCGTGCAAACCACGAAAGCGGAAGCTCTGCGGCGTTTTTTCTTCGGGATACTGAACGGTAATTTTCCGCGCAAACATATAGCGTCCAGTGACCGACATGCCTTTAAACAGTTCTTTGAGGAAAAGACTGTTAAAAATTTCTTTCATCGAACCCATGTCTAAACTCTCATTTCCAGATATTCCAAGGTGACATCATCCAACACGCAACGACAGTCAGCCAGATAAGGCACAAGGGGATAAACACTTTCCAGCCTAAACGCATGATCTGGTCGTAGCGATAGCGAGGAAACGTGGCGCGTATCCAGAAAAAGAAGAACAAAACGGCGCCGATTTTGAGGAATAACCAGAGGATGCTGTCTGGCAAGAATCCAACGGGCGACAACCAACCACCCAAGAACAGAAGTGAAGCGAGGGCTGATACCAAAATCATGTTGGCGTATTCAGCCAAAAAGAATAGCGCGAAAGCCATTCCCGAATACTCAACGTGAAAGCCAACGATTTCCGATTCGCCTTCCGCCATATCAAAAGGCGCACGATTGGTTTCCGCAACAATCGCAACTAAGTACACGACAAACATGGGTAGTAGGGAGAGCCAATTCCATGACAGGAAGCTCAAACCACGGTCGGCAAAAATGCCTTCTCCCTGCCCTCTGACAATGTCTCCTAGGTTAAGGCTGTTCGACACCATCAAGACGACGACCAAGGCTAAACCCATGGCGATCTCGTAGGAAATCATTTGCGCGGCAGAGCGCATACCCCCGAGAAAAGCGTATTTTGAGTTGGACGACCAACCAGCGAGGATAACGCCATAAACGCCGAGCGAGCTAATCGCCAGTACATACAACAAACTGGCGTTCACATTCGCCAAAACTAAAGTTTCATTAAAAGGGATTACGGCCCAGGCAGCCAGTGCTGGCGCTAGGGCGAACATCGGAGCAATCAGAAATACGCGCTTATCAGCGCCAGAAGGGATGACTACTTCCTTCATCAAAAGTTTGACGCCATCGGCTATAGGTTGAATCAATCCCCAGGGACCGACACGATTGGGTCCAATGCGAACCTGCATCCAGCCAATCACTTTGCGCTCCCAAAAAGTGAGGTAGGCAACGCACAGCATCAAAGGCGCAACGATCAGGATGATCTTCAGCAGAATCCACACCAAGGGGAAAGCCGAGCCAAATAAATCAATCAGCAAGCCCTGTAATGGCAGAAGGAAAGCGTCCATCATGCAGACTCCACTGTCAGCGGCGCGAACATATCGCCCAGACTAGATGTCGTAGCGTGGGCAGCTGAAAGATGTAGGCAGGCA
>JAZKFR010000144.1:16002-21443 GCA_040386295.1 Pseudomonadota bacterium
TTATCTAGCTGGACAGCAAAAACGGCTTCGCCCTGCCCTTGTTTGACACGGATTTTGCTTGCTTCGGTGACTCCGAGCTGCTGCAAAGTCTGGGCATTGATTCTTGCCACAGGAGCGTGCGCGTCGTGTGTTTTTTGTAGCGACGCAGCGCGACGCGCTATAGGGTCAGCAAAGTAAATGGGGACATCTGCAATGCGCTCTAGTACGGCAACTGAATTAAGTGCCTTGCCTGCCGTAGGGGTGGCCATCGCTTGCGCCGAGTTTGTTGAAAAAGGGGGAATAGTGCCGTTGTCCAAGCCAGGGGCAAATGCCTCATTAGCCGAGAGAATTTCTGCACGCACCTGCTCGCTAGAATCGTAGTCAAAGCCCGGTAAAGCCAGGACATTAGCCAAAACTCGAAGAACCTTCCAAGCAGGGCGCGCTTCGCCCAAAGGAGCAACCGCGCCGTTAAAGCGTTGAATACGTCCTTCAGTATTGACAAAAGTGCCTGAGGTTTCGCTGAAAGGCGTCACAGGTAAAAGCACATCGGCATAATCCGAACCTGCCTGTTGCTTGAAGGGGCTTAACATCACGACGAGTGCGGCTTGCTTAAGTGCAGACACGGCCAGCTGTGGATTATGGCAGTCGAGCTCTGGCTCAAGCCCCATTAAGACGTAAGCCCGACGAGGTTGGGCGAACATTTCATAGGCGTTTAACCCCGTCGGGAGCGCTTTAGCGAGATAGCCACCAACGCTATTAGCCGCCTCACCGAGAAATCCCAGGCGTGCGCCAGTGAGTTGAGCCAGCTCAGCCGCCATTAGATGCAATTGCGCAGCTTGGGGATGCTGTTCAGCAACATTGCCCAAAAAGACAGCGCGCTTTTCGCCTGAGAGCAAGCTTTCAGCTATTGCCATGCTTTGCACACAAGGCTCAATCGATTCAGTCATGCTGCGAACCGCTTCGCTCAAAGGTGCACTTTTAATTTGAGCCGCAGCTTTGACGATAGAGGCCAGAGCTAAAGGTAATTCAGAGGGCGCTACTGCCGTTTGCGTGTGCAGTTGGATCAAAGTTTCGTCACGTGTCACTGATAACAAACTGACCTTAGCGCCTTGTTTCGCTAGCTGGCGTAAGCGTTGAGCGAACAAGGGATGATCTTTGCGTAAGAAGCTACCTACTACTAGAACTGCATTTAACTCGTGAAGCTCGGCGAGTTTAAGACCCAACCAAGGCGTGCCCGCCAAGGCTCCGTCTAAAGAAAAATCGCGGCGGCGTGGGCGGAAGTCGATATTGCCCGAACCCAGCGAGCGGGTTAATTTTTGCAACAAGTAGAGTTCTTCAAGTGTTGCGTTAGGTGCTGCCAAAGAAGCGACTGAATCGCCACCATGGGTTTTAACGATATCACCCAAGGCGTGTGCGACATAATCTAAAGCGACACTCCATTCCACCTCACACAAAGCACCGTCCACACGAATCATGGGCTTGGTCAAGCGTGCAGAGGAATTCAAGGCTTCGTAGGAGAAACGCTCTTTATCCGAAATCCAGCATTCATTGACCTCTTCATTCTCACTCGGCAAAACGCGCATCAACTGGTTATTTTTGACTTGCAAAGTCAGATTGGCGCCTAAGCTGTCATGCGGACTAATCGACTGACGGCGGGACAACTCCCAGGTACGCGCTGAATAGCGAAAAGGTTTGGATGTCAATGCACCGACAGGGCAAAGATCGATCATGTTCCCTGATAGCTCAGAATCAACCGTACGCCCGACAAAAGTTTGAATTTCAGAGTGCATGTTTCGGTTGGTCATTCCCAGTTCCATTACACCGGCTATTTCTTGGCCAAAACGCACGCAGCGTGTGCAGTGAATGCAGCGCGCCATTTCTTGCATTGAGACCAAAGGACCAACATCCTTGTGAAACACAACCCGCTTTGCTTCTTGATAGCGTGACGAACTACCGCCATAACCGACCGCCAAATCTTGTAATTGGCATTCACCACCCTGGTCGCAAATAGGACAATCTAAGGGGTGATTGATCAATAAAAACTCCATCACGCCCTTTTGCGCTTGAACTGCAAGTGCAGAGTGGGTGAAGACTTTCATCCCATTGGTGACGGGGGTGGCACAGGCAGGTAATGGTTTGGGTGCCTTTTCGACCTGCACCAAACACATGCGGCAATTGGCGGCAATCGAAAGTTTTTTGTGATAGCAGAAGTGCGGAATGTAGGTACCAAGCTGGTTGGCCGCATCCATAATAGTGCTGCCATCAGGAACCTGGGCAGCTTGACCGTCTATCTCGATTTCTATCATGTCGTACCTTAAACGCTTGCTCTAAAAAAGCCGCTCCCGGCACGCTGAACATTGACCGGCACGAAGCATTCTTTATGTTCAATGTGATAGGCAAATTCATCACGGAAATGTTTGATGAAACTCTGTACTGGCATCGATGCTGCATCACCTAGTGCGCAAATAGTGCGGCCCATGATGTTCGTGGTGACGCTGCTGAGGAGCTCTAAATCTTCGCTGCGTCCTTGACCGTGTTCGATGCGATGCACGATCTGATAAAGCCAATTCGTTCCTTCACGGCAGGGCGTGCATTGACCGCAGGACTCTTCATGATAAAAGAACGAGAGTCGCTCGAGCGCTTTGACCATACAGGTTGATTCGTCCATGACGATGACAGCACCAGAACCGAGCATTGATCCTGCTTTGCTGATCGCGTCGTAATCCATGGTGGTATCTAACATTACATCACCCGGCACCACCGGCGCCGAAGAACCACCTGGAATACACGCTTTGAGGCGGCGACCACCGCGCATCCCCCCTGCCATCTCGAGCAAAGTGGCAAAAGAAGTTCCTAGCGGAATTTCGTAATTACCAGGTCTATTAACGTGCCCCGAAACTGAAAATAATTTGGTGCCCCCGTTATTCGCCTTACCCGCTTCCAGAAAGCTTTCCCCACCTTGATTGATGATAAAGGGGATGGCAGCGAAGGTTTCTGTATTGTTGATCGTCGTCGGCTTACCGTACAGACCGAAAGAAGCTGGGAAAGGTGGCTTAAAGCGAGGCTGCCCTTTTTTACCTTCTAAAGATTCAAGCAAAGCAGTTTCTTCGCCGCAGATATAGGCGCCGTAACCATGGTGTGCAAATAGATCGAAGCTAAAAGCAGAAGCGAGGATATTGTTTCCGAGAAAGCCTGCGGCACGCGCTTCGTCTAAAGCTTCCTCGAAACGAAGGTAGACATCCCAAATTTCACCATGAATGTAGTTGTAACCACGAGTCGCACTCATTGCGTAGGCTGCAATCACCATGCCTTCTATGACGGAATGGGGGTTGTAACGCAGAATGTCTCGATCTTTAAATGTTCCCGGTTCGCCCTCGTCAGAGTTACAAACCAGATATTTTTCCCCGGGGAAGGAACGTGGCATGAAGCTCCATTTCAAGCCAGTGGGGAAACCAGCGCCACCACGCCCACGTAGCACTGATTTTTTCACTTCGTTGATGACTTGGTCTTGCGGGGTTTTCTCGGCGATGATTTTTTTCAGCGCGCTGTAGCCGCCGCGTTTGACATAATCCTGCAAAGACCAGGCTTTATCACCGTCTAAAGCGAGTGAAAGTAGCGGATTGATTGCACCCAGAATCGCCATTACTTCAGCTCCGCCAATAGACTATCGATTTGCTCAGGCAACATCCCGCTACACATACGCCGGTTGTTGAGGATGAAGACAGGTGCATCACCACAAGCGCCCATGCATTCACCCTGTTTTAGGGTGAACTTGCCATCGGCGGTTGTTTCGTTGTAGTCAATCCCGAGCTTTTGCTTAAGATACTCGCCAGCGTCGACTCCGCCACTTAACATGCAAGGCAAGTTGGTGCAAACAGTCAGTTTGTATTTGCCAACGGGTTTCAAGTCGTACATGTTGTAGAAGCTGGCTACTTCATAAGCGGCAATCGGTGGCATAGCCAGATAGTTAGCGACAAATTCAATCGCCTCACTCGATAACCAACCCAATTCTTCTTGCGCAATAGCTAATCCCGCCATGACAGCAGACTGCTTTTGCTCAAGAGGGTATTTAGCGATTTCTCGATCTATTTTTTGTAGGGATTCTGTAGTCAGCATCAGCGGTCTATCTCGCCAAAAACAATATCTTGTGTACCAATAATCGTGACCACGTCAGCCAACATATGTCCACGCGCCATCTCATCAATTGCTGAAAGGTGTACATAACCTGGAGCGCGAATCTTTAAGCGATAGGGTTTGTTGGCGCCATCAGAAATGACGTACACACCAAACTCACCTTTTGGATGCTCAATCGCAGCGTAAGCTTCTCCTTCGGGAACATGCATGCCCTCGGTGCACAGTTTGAAGTGGTGTATCAACTCTTCCATATTGGACTTCATATCCTCTCGGCTCGGAGGCGCCACTTTGTGGTTACTGGTGATAACCGAGCCAGGATTTTTCTGTAGCCAATCAATGCACTGTTTGACCAAACTATTCGATTGGCGCATTTCTTCCATACGCACTAAATAGCGATCGTATGAATCCCCTGTTACACCGACAGGAATGTCGAAATCAAGCTGGCTATAAACTTCGTAAGGTTGTTTTTTGCGCACATCCCAGGCAATACCTGAACCGCGCAACATCGGTCCGGTAAAGCCGAGCTGCAAGGCACGCTCAGGTGAAACGATACCGACGTCGACCAGACGTTGTTTCCAAATTCGGTTGTCAGTTAATAGTGTTTCATATTCATCGAGCAAACTTGGGAAACGCTGCACAAAGCCATCTAAGAAGTCGAGCAGCGAACCGCTACGCGCTTCATTAGCGGTTTTGGTGCTGGCGGCACTACTCCACTTCGAGGTTTTGTATTGCGGCATACGATCAGGCAGATCGCGGTAGACACCGCCTGGACGATAGTAGGCAGCATGCATACGAGCACCAGAAACTGCTTCATAAGCATCGAGCAAATCTTCCCGCTCGCGAAATGCGTAGAGCACCATGGTCATTGCGCCAACGTCTAAAGCGTGACAACCAATCCACAACAGGTGGTTTAGTATTCGCGTGATTTCGTCGAACATCACGCGAATGTATTGAGCGCGAATCGGAACATCAACGCCAAGCATTCTTTCAATCGCCATGCAGTAGGCATGCTCGTTACACATCATCGAAACATAATCGAGCCGATCCATATAGGGCAAAGATTGGATCCAGGTCTTGTTTTCGGCTAGTTTTTCTGTAGCGCGATGCAGTAAACCAATATGCGGATCAGCACGCATGACCACTTCACCATCAAGCTCTAGCACCATGCGTAGCACGCCGTGCGCGGCCGGATGTTGTGGCCCAAAATTCAGAGTGTAATTGCGGATTTCAGGCATTCTCGACATCCCCGTAGGCTTTTTCACGGACGATACGTGGTGTTATTTCTCGCGCTTCAATGCTGACAGGTTGGTAGACAACTCGCTGCTGAT
>JAZKFR010000144.1:21453-39858 GCA_040386295.1 Pseudomonadota bacterium
GTAACGCATTTCAACGTAGCCAGAAAGAGGGAAATCTTTGCGGAATGGGTGGCCGATAAAGCCATAGTCGGTAAGCAGGCGGCGCAAATCTTTGTGCCCCGAGAAGATGATCCCGTACAAGTCGAATGCTTCCCGTTCGAACCAGTTGACGCTAGCCCACAAGTCGGTCAAAGAAGGTACAACGGGAAAGCTGTCATCGTCGGCGAAACAGCGTACACGCAAACGCCAATTATGAGTTAGGGACAAGAGATGCGTGACAGCTGCAAAACGACGACCACGCCAAGCTGCCTCACCACCATAGGCAGAATAGTCGACACCGCAGAGATCAATGAGCTGCTCAAAATGCAATTCTGGCTGAGCAAGCAGCGTCTGCATTGATGTTAGGTAATCTGCTGCGTCAAGGTCGATGCTTACTTCGTCGAGCGCAATTTTGAGTGACTTGATGCGCGTACCGAGATGCTGCTGCAAATTCTGGCTAAGCAACTCCAGCTTGGCTGTCATGGCCGAGACTCCACTTTTATGTGCTCCAAGCGATTCATTTTAAGACGGAGCAATTTTTTATCGGGCGATAGTATTAGTACGGCGAATTTTGTTCTGCAATTGAATCAGACCGTAAATCAGCGCTTCGGCTGTTGGTGGGCAACCTGGAACATAGATATCGACCGGCACAATGCGATCACAACCACGAACCACGGCGTAGGAGTAGTGGTAATACCCCCCGCCATTCGCGCATGAACCCATAGAAATAACCCAACGCGGTTCGGCCATTTGGTCATAAACCTTACGTAGCGCGGGTGCCATTTTATTGGTCAAGGTTCCGGCGACAATCATGACGTCAGACTGGCGTGGACTTGGGCGAAAGACAATACCAAAACGATCTAAGTCGTAACGAGAACAACCGGCGTGAATCATTTCGACAGCACAACAAGCCAAACCAAAAGTCATCGGCCATAGCGAGCCAGTTCGCACGTAGTTGATCAGTTTATCTGCCGTTGTGGTAACAAAACCTTCTTGAAGAACGCCTTCAATACCCATCATTTACTCCCAATCAAGCGCGCCCTTAAGCCAAGCATAAACATAGCCAACGACCAGAATAGCGATAAAAACGAGCATTTCGAAGAGGCCAAACCATTTGACCGAATCGGTATGCACAATTTCTTTAAAGATGCTTGCCCAGGGAACCAGAAAGGCAACTTCGAGATCAAAGAGGATGAAGATAATCGCAATAAGATAGTAACGAACATCAAACTTCATACGAGCGTCTTCAAACGCTTCAAAGCCACACTCGTAAGGCGATAATTTTTCGCTGTCAGGACGATGGGGAGCAACAGACCAGCCGAGCAGAATAGGCATAACGCCAAACGCAACTCCGACCAGCACAAAGACAAATACGGGTAAGTAAGCTTCCAGCATGATCCGCCGCACTATCGTTGTATTGAGAATGAGTTATCTACTTAGATTTAGGCAATCTAGATTCTAGATAACGGATTTGGTGCCGACGATGAGACTCGAACTCATACGACCTAAGTCACTACCCCCTCAAGATAGCGTGTCTACCAATTCCACCACGTCGGCTTTTAAATTTTTAAAATTTTTCAACAACGTGCACAAAGCGCGTTAAGAAAATTCAACCTTCTAAGCGCTATTTTTAGAATTTTCTTACCAGCATTTTTAACGCTAGAAGATAAAAAATAAGCAAATAAGCACTTCGTTATTTTGGAATATCTTTTACTCTTGAAGCGCCATTCTCCGGCGATTTCTTAGGCGAAACAGGGGCGCCAACAGCCGCACCGCTAGACGAATTATTGGGCGCCACATCTTGTGCATCACGCAGCAAAACAGCTTTGGATTCTACCGCATTCTGCATCACACTGCCAGTCGTTTTTGGCTTGGCAGATGCCATATAAGCGAGAGAAAGACTGGTGATGAAAAAGACGGTGGCTAAGATTGCTGTTGTGCGGCTTAGAAAGTTTGCCGAACCCGTAGCACCAAATAAGCTACCAGAGGCGCCACTACCAAAAGCAGCTCCCATATCTGCACCCTTACCTTGCTGCATAAGAACGAGCGCGATGACTGAAATAGCTGCGATAACGTGCACAGTCAGAACGACGGAAAACAAATAGCTCATATTGCCTCTTTACCGGTTTGCCGCATTGCAAATCGCTAGAAAATCGTCCGCCACCAAAGAAGAACCGCCAACCAGAGCGCCATCAATATCCGGCATTAAAAAAAGTGCCGCAGCATTCTCGCGTTTGACGCTTCCGCCATAAATAATTTGAACCGTTTCAGCAACACCTGTATCGCACAGCGCAATTTTCGCTCGTATCGCAGCATGCACTGCCTGAGCCTGCTCTGGCGATGCTGCTTTGCCGCTACCAATCGCCCAAACGGGCTCATAAGCAACAACTGCATGGCGCAAAGCTCTTACCCCAGCTCGTTCTATGACGGCGTTTAGCTGGGTCGAAACGACGGATTCTGTTTGACCTAAATCATGCTGAAGCGCGGTTTCACCAAGACATAAAACGGGCCGTAGGCCAGCATCGACAAGAGCAGAAAAAGCCTCAGCAATCCAAGTATCGGACTCAGCAAAAATAGCGCGCCGCTCGGAGTGCCCAACCAGCACGTAGCGACAGGAGAAATCCTGCAACATGCTGACACTCACTTCACCTGTATATGCGCCTTTTGCATAAGGCGAAACATTCTGCGCACCCCAAGTCAAAGCACCCCCGCTCAAAATTGTTTGCACTTGATTGAGGTAAGGAAATGGCACGCACACAGCCGCTTCGACACATGCAGTCTCGTCAAAACCAAGCTGAATAGCTGATAACAGTCGGCGATTAAATTCCAAACCACCATGCATTTTCCAGTTACCAATAACCAGACGTTGACGCACGGACAGCTCCCGTCAAAAACCCGACAATTATAGCGATAACAGGGGGCAATCGTCAATCAAAAGGACGCACACTGGATGCCAATAAAGCCTAGTACGGCCATTTTTACCCACATCAAATTTGCATTGATGCCGAATGTTTGTGTTTTGAGCAGCACTTATTCGAAGCAGCTCATTGCTTGATCAGCTGAGCTATATGTGCCAACGCGGCGTCAACTTGATCGATCAAAATCAGACACAGATCACCGACTTGCAAATCGGACAAAGCGATTTCTATGGCTGCAAATTCACCATGTATTTCTTGAATGTGTTGCGCGCGCCGCGCATTGTTTAATCCTTCGCGCAATAGACGCAAAACTTCTCCGTCGCTACGTCCGCGCTGACACTGATCTTGATACAAAAAAACCTTATCAAAAGCGTCACCCAAAATTGTCGTTTGCTGACGAATATCTTCATCACGACGATCCCCTGCACCGCTGATGACGACGGAGCGACGGCTGGTTGATGCTTGTGGTAGCTGGTTGATAGCACGCACGAGTGCGTTGATGGCATCTGGATTATGGCCGTAATCGGCGATTACGGTTGCGCCTCGGTGCTTAAAGCAGTTAAAGCGACCCGGGACACTTTCTGGATCGCTGCTAAAGCTGTTAAGCGCACTTCGGATGATGCTCCAATCAAGCCCAAGCCCCCAGGACGCAGCAATGGCGGCCATGGCATTTTCCACCTGAAAGCCTAGTGCCCCCTTCATGGTGAGGGGGATATCATTGACCGCAAAACGCTGTTCAAAGCTGGCTTCGGCCGCAACGATATGGTTCTGATCAAGATAGACGACGCGTTTACCTTGCGCACGATGCATAGCCATAACGGGATGATGCCGATCGCAAGCAAAAAATATGATCGTGCCAGGACAAGCTTCTGCCATACGCGCAACCATTGGGTCGGCAGCGTTGAGAACGGCGACACCGCTATCGGGTCTGACGTTCTGCACGATAACGCGCTTAACAACGGACAGGTCTTCTACCGTGCTGATGTAGGAGAGGCCAAGATGATCGCCCATGCCGATATTGGTTACAACCGCCACGTCACAGCGGTCAAAACCTAAACCTTCGCGCAATACACCACCCCGTGCGGTTTCAAAGACAGCAGCATCAACATCAGGATTGAGCAGCACGTTTCTGGCACTCTTGGGGCCACTACAATCACCGCTATCAATACGCCTGTTTTGAATATAAACCCCATCCGTTGTCGTCATACCAACGCGTAGATTCGCTTGTGCAAGCATGTTGGCAATCAAACGTACAGTAGTGGTTTTGCCATTGGTGCCAGCGACGGCGACAACCGGGATGCGCGCGTTATCACCTTCAGCAAACATATGCGCGATGATCGCCTCGCCAACAGCTCGCCCTTTGCCAAACGAGGGTTGTAAGTGCATCCGCAAACCAGGCGCCGCGTTGACTTCAACGACACCGCCGCCCTGTATTTCGAGAGGCTCTAGAACACTGTCACAAACGATATCGACGCCGGCAATATCAAGCCCTATGGTTTGAGCTGCGGCAATCGCGCGTGCAGCCAATTCAGGATGAACATCGTCGGTCACATCACTGGCCGTCCCACCCGTTGAAAGGTTTGCATTATTTCGCAAAATGACGCGCATTCCTTTCGGCGGAATTGAGTCGGCATCCAGTGATTGCAACGCAAGTCGGGATAGCGCGATGTCATCAAAGCGAATTTTGGTTAGCGAGGTAGCATGACCCTCACCGCGTCGTGGGTCGCTATTAACCAGATCAACGAGTTGACGCACACTGTGCATGCCATCGCCGACGATCTGTGGCGGATCCCGCCTGGCTGCGGCGACGAGTTGCTTGCCGATAATTAAAAGGCGGTAGTCGTAACCCGGGATGTAGCGCTCAACTAGAACCTCGTCGCTGATCTCCGCTGCAATTACGTAGGCAGCCATGATTTGCTCTTGCGTGCTGAGATTGACCGCAACCCCTTTACCCTGATTACCGTCTTGCGGTTTAACGACGACGGCGCCCCCATCCAGGCAAATTTCTTGTGCCGCACGCCAAGCATCTTCAGCATCGCGTGCTGGACGACCAATAGGCACCGGTACACCCGCTGCGTGTAACAAGGTTTTGGTCAGTTCTTTGTCTTGCGCAATGGATTCGGCAACGGCACTGGTTAAATCAGTTTCAGCCGCCTGAATACGGCGTTGTCGACTGCCCCAGCCAAATTGCACGAGACTCCCTGCGGTTAGCCGGCGATACGGTATACCGCGTGCTTGTGCAGCATAAACAATCGCACCTGTGCTTGGTCCTAAACGCACGTCCTCGTCTAACTCACGCAGACTGTGCAAAGCAGCAGTTAGATCGAACTCGCTGTCTTCGACAGCGGCTCGGCAAAGGCTTTGCGCTAACGTCAGTGCCAGACGTCCAACAGCCTCTTCGCTGTATTCAACAACCACTTGAAAAATACCCGGCTCTAGCGTTGGCGCAGTACGACTAAAAGTGATAGGACAACCTGCTTGCGCTTGCAGGCCAAGCGTCGCTAGCTCTAGGACGTGCGCCATGGATACGGCTTCGTTATGACCTGCTGGCTGCAGCAGATCAATTTCAGGAAAACGTTCGCGCAAACGTGCTTCAAAACCGGCTATACCGCCAATCGCGCACTCATTCTTTGTACACGAGACGATAGCTTCAATCGCCGTGTGCCGACTCCATAAATTAGGTCCACGCAAAGCGCGAATGCGAGAAACATCCATCAGTTCATTTCCTATTTTTCTTGATCAGGCAAGCGAAAAAGTTTCGATTCCAGTGCGGATTAAATCTGGGCTAATCCCGAGCGCCCAGGCGGCAGCTACAGCAGCAAGGATGTTTTCGGTTTGTGCGTAAGCATGACCACCTTGACTCAGTGGTATGTCAGACAAGCGCGCCAACGGACGTTCATGTTGCGCCGTAGATAAACAAATTTGCGCATGACGAACCAGCACCGCACGGCCACCTTGAGCGCGATGCTCGGTGATTGCGGGCAGCTCAGAGTCGAGGGCAAAATAGATGACTTCGCCGTCACACAGGCGAGCCATATCGACCAGCAGCTGATCTCTGGCGTTAAGGATGGCAGCACCACTGGGTAAAACCAGATCCACTTGAGTCCGCAGCACGGTGTACACCTGCTCTGGCGTATCGATATAAAGATCAGCATCGTAATGTTGATCAGGATCTAAGTTGGTGACTACCCCAATTTGGCAACGGTCGTAAGCCAAGCCTTCGGTCAATATGCTGTGGCTGCCATTCTCAAATACGGCCGCTTCAACCGCACGATTCATCAAAATACGATTGGCGGCCGGCCATTGCGCGCAATCACCCGCATCGACCCGACGGTGATCAAGATAAAGTCCTGCACTACAGGCCAGACCGGTGTGCTTACCCGATAGCGTGAGTAATCGCGCGATGAGTTGCGCCACCTGTGTTTTCCCAAAACTTCCCGTGACACCCACGACCGGAATACGTCCATCATCCCCCTGTGGAAACAGATGCTCGACGATGCGTTCGCCAACGGGCTGCACCTGTCCGTTGGCCGGTTTTAAGTGCATCAACAAACCCGGCCCGGCATTGACTTCGACGATGGCGCCTTGCTGCTCTTCGAGTGGGCGCGAAATATCCTCAACGACCAGATCAACTCCAGCAATATCAAGGCCAACGACCCGCGCAGCAAGCGAAGCCAAGGCGGCAACGCTGGGGTGTACTTGATTCGTTACATCGCAAGTATGGTTACCAGACAGCCATACCAGAACTGTGTGCCCCGCAGGCGGAATTGAGTCTGGCGTAAATCCTTGACGCGCAATTTCATGTTGCGCAACCGCACTCTGTTCGAGACGAATCAAATCAAGTGGAGCGCTTTCGGCATCGCCACGGCGGGGATCACTGTTAATTTGGCTGTCTACCAATTGCGTAATAGTTGACACGCCATCGCCGACGACCGAGGCGCTTTCTCCGCGCGCGGCGGCAAGCAACTTGCCGCCGACGATAAGTAAGCGATGCTCGTCACCGCGTACAAAACGCTCGACTAAAACACCACTCCCCTCTTGCAAGGCAGCTGCATAAGCCGCCTCGACTTCCATCCGTTGTGTCAGATTAGTGAACACACCACGCCCATGATTACCATCGTAGGGTTTAACAACGACAGGTAGGCCAATATCTTCTGCCGCGCTCCAGGCATCGGCTGCATCATCGACCAAGCGGCCTTCTGGGACGGGAACGCCACAGGACTGCAACAGTGTTTTGGTCAGACTTTTATCGCGCGAAATACTTTCAGCAATGGCGCTGGTACGGTCTGTTTCTGCCGTCCAGATACGCCGGCTGCGCACGCCATAACCGAGCTGTACCAGATTACCCGTCTCAAGCAAGCGGATCGCCGGAATGCGTCGGGCTTTCGCTGTTGCTGCCTCGACAATGCACGCTGTACTCGGCCCGAGTAATTTGCGTTCAGCCAAAGTTCTTAAGGGCACAAGCTGCGCAGCAACGTCAAAATTCGTATCCTGAATCGCCGCCAAAACAAGCTTTCGCGCGACTTCTAGACAGGCACGCGAAACTTCTTCATCCCAGGCACGAATCGCGACTTTGTACACGCCGGGCACTTTCGTCTGGCGCGCTTTGCCAAACCCGCCGGGCATTCCCGCTAGATTCTGCAGCTCTAATGAAACGTGCTCCAGAATGTGCGCAGGCCAGGTTCCTTCAGCCAGACGCCGCAAGAAGCCGCCCGGCTCGCCATAACTACAACGATGCGCAAACAAAGAAGGCAAAGATTCAGTCAGACGTTCGTAAAAGCCAGGGATCGTATTCGAGGGGAACTGTTCGAGCAGACCGATATCAACCACGACCTCCAGCACGGAACGGTAAGTCCAGATATTCGGCCCGCGTAGATAACGGATGGCGAGAAATTTAAGATCAGTATTTTTCATTAGATGCGGAATCAATAAATTCAGTAAAGCACTGGGGCAACTTAAACAGTGGGATCAAGCGCTGGCGTATGAACTTAACGCCAAGCGGTGCAATTGGATTACCTGAGAGAGAAAAATGAACTCATCTCTATTCATGTCGGTCTATGTCAACTCATACCGGATTTGAGTCTCGCCAGAGGCACCCAACGCAAAACCAAATGCGTAGGTCTTAGGCTTTACGCTGTTGCAAAGCGCAATGAACACAAAAAAACACATCAAAGTAACTGTAACGATAGTTGAGATGAACAAACACAGTTACGCCCCCCCGCTTTCGCCGCATAGAGTTGCACATCGGCCTGTCGCAACAGATCAGTAGCGTTTGCAGCTACATTTTCAGCCGCATTCACAAGCACATCCGATGTTTCTTCAGGCTTGCTACAAACGCCTATGCTCACCGTTAAAGTCGACGAAACCGTCGACTCAGCGTGCGCTATCCCGAGGGCTTCAATTTCTGCTCTTAATTGCTCAGCGATTTGCTCTGCACCGTTTAAATTGGTTTTGGGCAATAACAAAACAAATTCTTCCCCACCGTAGCGAGCTAACAAATCACCAGGGCGTTTAAGATGTTTTTTCAATGTAGTGGCTACTGAGCGCAAACATTCGTCACCGGCTTGGTGACCATAGTGATCGTTGTAACGCTTAAAAAAATCAACGTCGAGCAAAGCGACGCTTAAGCTCGTTTTATGGCGTGCAGCGCGGCGCCATTCGGCTGCCAATTGCGTATCAAGATGACGGCGATTGGCAACACCGGTTAGGCCATCGACATAGGCCAAACTGCGCAAAATATCGGCCTGTATCTTTAGGGTTACGTGCGCCTTCACCCGTGCGCGGACGATTTTTGCGTTGATAGGCTTTGAAATAAAATCAACCGCACCGACGTCAAGGCCGCGCATTTCCGAAACCTCGTCGTTATAGGCCGTAACAAAAATGACAGGAATGTCGCAAGTCAATGGATCTTTTTTAAGGCGATGGCAAATTTCGTAGCCATCCATATTCGGCATCACTACATCAAGCAAAATCAGATCAGGCTGTCTGTCCACGCTCAAAGCCAAAGCTTGCTCGCCGCTAGTGGCCATGAACACCTGGTAATCTTCAGAGAAAATTTGGTAGAGAATTTGAATATTGAGCGGCTTGTCGTCTACCACCAATAAACGTGGTTGACGCCCGGGCGGAAAATGCGGCGGGCTATTAGGATCTTTCCCCACGGCATGCGTGATATTTGCCAGCGCCAAAGGATCAATGTTCATTTCCGTACTCTTCCATGAGTGCGTCACAACAACGCAGAGCCTGGACAAAGTCCAAGGCAAAAACACGATCACTTAGCTTCTGTAAAGCTTCTTTAAGCAGCGGGTCAGCCAATGGGGACTGCTCTTGCAGAATCCGCATCGAAGCCATCGCCGCCATGTCTGAATGACTCAAATGTTGCACTAAGTTCTTTAGACACAGCATTAACTCAGCACGGTCAAAACAGTGTGCTGCCTCGCTCTGGATCGACGTTACGCCCTGAATCTGAGCATCTTGAAACGCCTGGCAAAGAAAATTAAGTTTTGGCGTAGAAAGACTCATCTCCAAGATGAGCGGCGTCATGACCAGGTTAATTTCAACACAGGCGGAATTGTCCCATGGTTCAGGCTGACTCAGCTTGTCAGCAAGGCATAAAAAATTCGTCTCGGTTTCAGCTGCCAGAGCCGCAAGCTTGCTGATCCCTAAGGTAGCTGCCAACCCTTTTAATGTATGCAAAAAGCGCGAAATACTGACAGCGTCTTGCTCAGCCACGAGCAAACTTAGCTGTTCAGGCATACTTTCCAAATCAACCATAAACGTACTCAGTGCGCGCTGATAAATGTCGTGCATCCCGCCGAGCCGCGTCAGCGCTGTCTCAAGATCAACCCCAGCCATCTTGGCAGCATCACCAAGTGGTTTTGCTAGAACACTCCCCGCCTCACCGGCATCGTCTGCATGAATAGGCACCTGAGGACGCTGCTCATCCGACACAAATGCTCGCCGTTGTTGATGCAACAACGGCACCAATTCGTTGAGATCAAAAGGCTTCGCTACATGCTCATTCATTCCTGCCGCCAAACAGGCCGCGCGATCAGAGGCCATAGCATTAGCCGTCATCGCGATAATCGGAATATCCAGAAAACCCAGCTCATTACGGATATGCGTTGCTGCAGCGATACCGTCCATCACCGGCATTTGCAGATCCATCAAAATCGCGTCGAAAGCAGCTTGACCCTCCTCCAAAGTCAGCAAAGCTTCAATCGCTTCTTGTCCATTGCTAACCATCTGCACGACAGCGCCTTCGCTCACCAGCAGTTCACGCGCCACCTGCTGATTGTTCGCATTATCTTCAGCGATCAGCAGGCGCATGCCAGATAAGCGACCCGAAGAACTCGCCGTATTGGTGAGTAGGTTAAGCGGCAATTCCGTACTCGACATCAGATCTACTGAGCCGAGCATGTTTATTTTGCTGCTACGCGCCTCATGCAGCGCATCAAAAATCATTTTTGCGGTCAGGGGTTTGATGAGCAGACCATCAATCAAAGCGTGTTCGGCGATACCATGTTCAGCAAGCATCTCCCTGTCATACGCCGTCAGCATGACAATCGCCAAGGTCTGCTCATGCTGCGCTCGATTTAAATCAAAACAACTGTCACGCAAAGCCCGTAACCATTGGCCGATACGCCAGGTTTCGCGCTCGGAGACTTGCCAGTCGATCAACAAAGCTTGGTAGTGCACATCTTGCTTGGCGCGCTCCTGTATCAGCACAAGTGCCTGTTCACCGCTACTGGCAACATCAACAACCCATCCCAAAGATTGCGTCATGCGCGCCAGAACATCACGCGCCACAGGATTCGCATCAACGATGAGCACACGTATCGGCAGCGTCGACGCCCTTGCTTGCTCTACGCTGGCACGAGCATCGTCCGTAGCAATCGGCAAAGTAATCAAGAAATAAAAATGACTCCCTTCACCCAATACGCTATCGAGCGCGAGCTCCCCACCCATCAAGGCCACCAAGTATTGGCTAATCACCAGCCCCAAACCCGTTCCCCCAAAGCGACGTGTAATGGACGACTCAGCTTGCGTAAACCCGCTAAAAATACGCACCTGATTTTCTGCTGCGATGCCAATACCGGTATCACGCACGCCGATTTTAAGCGTCGCCATTTCCCCATCTTGGTGCACAACAGAAAGCGAAATGACAACTTCACCCTGATCCGTAAATTTAATAGCGTTACTGATGAGATTGACCAACACTTGGCGCAAACGCAAAGCATCACCGACCAAGACCCTGGGCAACTCAGGATCAATATCGAACAAAACGCTTAGGTTTTTCTGACCTAAACTGCCTGAAATCACTAGAGACAAATCACGCAACATTTGTTCAGTTTCAAAAGGATGCGTGTCCAGCGTCATTTTGCCCGCCTCGATTTTTGAGAAATCAAGGATTTCGTTCAATAAGGCCAATAACAAACGTGCCGCATCCTTAGCCTTTTTTGCGTAATCAAGTTGCGCCACGTTCAGCTGTGTCTTGCACAGTAAAGTCAACATGCCCAGAATCGCGTGCATCGGAGTACGCAGCTCATGACTCATGTTTGCCAGAAACTGTCCCTTGGCTCGTGACGCTGCTTGAGCCTGTTCGCTAGTGCTCAGCAATTCAAGATTCAATTCAAGCAAGTCTTGCTGCGCTTTCTCGACACGTTCCGCCATCGCATCAAACGCATCAGCAAGCTGACCAATTTCGTTTCGTTCGGGCAAATTAAGACGGTACGAATACTCACCTGATGAGACCCGTTGCGTACCCTGCTCAAGGAGTTGTAGCGGTTGCAAAATTCGACGTCGCGTCAAATACCAAACAACCCCCATCAAGAGCAGCAGGGTGAGTACGACTAACACAATCGCTGCTTGTAGCCGATATAGCGCCTGCGTAACATCAGCCCGCGCGTTACGACTCAAATCATGGCTAATATCCATAATCTCCGAGGTAATCGCGAGCAAAGAAACGATCGTGCGCACCTCTTGACTCGATTCAACCCCCGATGCACGCAAGCGCATTGCGGCGATACTGTTAAAGGCTAATCGCGCATAAGCTGTCTGCGCCAGAATCACGCTTTTGCAAATACGATCTATGCTCGCCACTTCAGCAGCCGAGTCAGAGGAGGCGTGCATACGATCGAGTTCGGCTTGCAGCGTATTGATTTTGCTGTGCCACTGCGCCTCCGAGCGCGCCTCGTGAAAAAGCACAGACTCAACTGCAATCAAACGTAATTCCGTCGCACTCTTAATCAAAGCTTCTGCCGCAGCCATGTCCGCGATACGACCTGTCGTATCACGCGCAGCAAACCACGCAGTACCAAGCACCAGTGGCAAAACCAACACGGCAATAGACAGCAACAGCCTGATTTGTGCGCGAATGCCCATGACCACTTTCATCGTTTTTGCACGCCCGTCTTAGCCCACGTTATCAAGGTAATGGAGTTTTCGAGCACGATCATTCAGCAAATGTTTTTTCAGCCAAAACATCTCTCTGCTAACGAACAATTTTCACGGCGTCCGGCATCACAGTTTCTAGCGCATCAAGACGCATCATTTGCAGGTAATTTGGCATCACACTAGCTGTCGTTGCCAAGCCTTTTTTTATCGCCCAGCGCGATTGATCTTCAAGCGATAGCAAAAGCGCCTGATCAAGTGAAACAACGAAATCCTCTGGATCAAAAAAACGACTCATCAAAGTATCGTCAAGCTGCAAAAAAGTACCGATCAAGCGACGTGCCGACGAAGGCTGGTCACGTATCGCTTTGCTGGCGTCGATCAAAGCAGTGAGCACAGCTTTGATCGCAGGCCGATTGCGCGCAAAGTAAGAAGGTTTAACCAACAGTAGCAAACGCATGGCATAAACATCGTCACCATAAAACACCTTGAGTTGCTTGCCCATTGCCATTTGCAGCTGTCCAAGAACTGGCTGTCTGACAACGGCGGCTGCTATCTGCTTCGCCTTAAAGGCATCGAGCAAGCTGCCGAGCTCTGGCAAGGTTTGGTTCTCTATACGCTTGACTCGTATTTCATCTAAGCCATGAATTTGCAAAAAAGAATCTAGGAAATAATGCGCCTGCGGCTCACTGCGCAAACTGATTTCTTTCCCCTGCAAATCACGCGGATCCTCAAGTCCAGAAGTGACTAAAGCCAAAGTGCGACGCGCCTGTGCAAGCGAGGCCAGTATCAACACATCGTGGCCAGCCAATTTGGAAAGTACGAAATCGGTATCTGTAACTAAGGCAAAATCCGCCTTATCGTCAAGCAGAGCCTGCAAGGCATCACGACTCAGCGCCGTAGGCTGCATCGCAAGGTGCACACCCGAGGTTGCAAAAAAGGCTTTTTGCTTTGCCAGAATAGGCAAAGCGCTATTGATTTCGGAGGGAAAAGCGAGACTGGCTCGCAGCGCAGGGACGGCCACAACACGCGCCGAAAAGGCGAACCAAGCCCCAAAAAATGCTGCTAGAACTAAAAAGAAGCAGAACAGCTGCCGCTTTGAATAGTCAGAGCATTTCCAGGTCATGACTTGAGCAGCGCTTTTGATTTCAGCTGTACCGGTCTTGATCATAGCGAACTCTTTTGATGGGTTGACGTCCATTAAAAATCAGTTCCTTACAACCAAAACAAAAAAACAACTAGAGCGAAGCAGTGCGCCCAAAATGCGCCTGAACATCAGCAGAGAAGGTCACACTTCCATGCCCGACCCAGTCGTACCAAGCGCTTTTTTCACCCAGGATCCTAGCTCTGGGGAGGCAGACACTACAGCCTTTAGAACCCGGCCAGCACTTGACTCATCCAACGGCGGCCGTTTGCGCCAAACCGTTGGCAAGCCCTGAAGCGCACCCCATCGACCCAACACAGGCAAATGTGACACGTAAGAAGGTGGCTCGTGCTGAGTTCGTAATGAAGCAGACGCTAATTTAGAATACGTCGGGAAGGAACCGGGGGGGCACACTAAAGCGGAGCCGCCCAATTGAATCGACTGTTTTTCCCCGATGTTTGTTTCCCGAGGAGCACCGCCTTCAACATTGAATAGCGGTGGTATGTGCTGTGAGATTCTGAAACTCATTTTCCTTCCTTTTGACACCACAAGTATTCTAAATCGGAAAATACCCTAGCTTTGTACGCAAAGTAGGCGCTGAAAATTTGTATCGAACACAAATTTTTATTCACTTTGGCCACGCAAAGATTGTGATTACATTTTGGCAGCTTTGCGCAGAACTTCTTTAATCTGCGGAATCATCGCCATCGCAGCTCGCTCACCTTCAAGAATCGAATCGTGCCGCGCGATAAAGTCCGTGGATGAAATATGCCCCACAGCCGGACGAATCACTACATCTGCTTCTTTGAGTTCATGCTGAACCAAGCTTCTGCCCATAATCGTCACCGTTTGTAATAACACATCGAGTGTACTACGCAGTGCTTTACTCTCTGGCTGCGCAGAAATATCAACAGCAATAACGACATCACTTCCCATCTGCCGCGCTGCGCGTACGGGCACCACGCTACTCAAGCCACCATCAACGTATTCATGGCGTTGGATTTGCACAGGCTGAAAAATACCTGGCACAGTCGATGAGGCACGCACCGCCATACCTGTGTTTCCCGTTCTGAAAGCAACGCTTTCGCCGTTATTCAAATCGGTTGCCACAGCGGCAAAAGGCTTGGCCAAGCCCTCCAAGGGACGCTGTCCAACCATCTCATTAACCCAGTTTTGCAAGGCGTCACCTTTTAGAACACCTCGGTCTGGAAAAGACCAATCACTAATTTTTGCCTGATCTAGACCATGCGCCAACTTTTGCAAAGCAAAACCACTATTACCCGCCGCATAAAGTGCCCCGACGACTGAACCAGCACTTGTACCCACAATGATGTCAGGGAAAATACCTTGGCTTTCAAGTGCTTTAATCACACCGATGTGCGCAAATCCGCGCGCCGCGCCGCCCCCGAGTGCCAAGCCAATTTTCACGACTCTAACTGGCGAGGCAACATTCTTTGTCGATGCTACCCCACTCGTACCAAGGGTCGAATCAAGAGCGCAGCCATTTAAACCAAAAAGCAAAAACAACAATGCAACAAAACATCCGAGTAAGCGCGCACGCAGCATAACGACGATCAAGCAAAGAAATTTCACAACAACGTAAGCTCAGACAAACTAGGCTTATAGCAAAACGGAGCGAGCGATGCCGTGCTATAAAAAGGGGGTGCTCAGGAAGAGAAGCTTGGCGGCGTAAAGAAATGATCAAGAAAAGTAATCAAGCGATCGCCAAGCCAAAAAATAGATACTCCCGAATTCACCACCATTAAGCTTGCTTAGCCACCTCGCGTAGTATAGCGTTTACCTGATGGACTGACGAATCGAGTTCAAGAAGGCAAGTCAAGCAGTAGCTGCCTGCGCTACTTCCTTCACTCAAAATATAACAGTCTCTGTTTGGAGATGCGGTTAGCGATACTTAAAGCAATCATGTAAGAAAGAGCACAAAAAGCAGGGCACAACACAAAAAGGTGGCTTGATGAATATCACGTTCGCGATGTGCGCAACATTCTTTTTTCTGTCCGTACTGTGCCTTTATTCGCTCGTCATCGCGCGTCGTAAGACAAAAGAAATTGCTATGTTGCGTACTCTGATGCTGCGCGACTGGTCATTACAAGAGCAATTCATTGACAACGCGCCTCATGGTGTTCTGCTGGCGGATCAAGACGGCAAGATAACCCTAGTCAATAACGAATTGAATCGTTTGTTTGGCTACTCCAGCCAAGAACTCATCGGCCAAAACATCGAGATTCTGGTTCCACTCGAACAGCGAACAAAGCACATAAAAGATCGTCATCACTACATCCGTAACGATGCCAGCGCCAGAAAAATGGCGCCCAATCGAGTACTTCAAGGTCGTCATCGCGACGGCCATTTGATTCCCGTTGAAGTCACGCTTGCCCCCATCGTCTCCAAGGGAGAAACAACCGTTATTGCCAGAGTTTCCGACATCAGTGAACGCATTCTGGCGCAACGAATTATTGAGCATCAAGTTGAACGTTTTTCGATCGCTTCTGACGCCGCTGGCATCGGTTTCTGGGATCTTGACCTCAACTCGCAGACCCTGCAATGGGACGAGTGGATGTATAGGTTATACGCCCTACCCAAGAAACCTGGCGATCAACCCTATGATTTATGGGCAAAAAGCGTACACCCGGATGATCTTAATCGTGTCGAACAAGAACTCGATGAAGCAATCAACGGCATCAAAGCATTTGACACTGAATTTCGCATCATTCATCCCTCTGGCGTTATCCGAAACATCAAAGCAATAGCTCGTTTGACACGTGATACTGCAAGTCGTCCGTGCAAGATGTTCGGAATCAATATCGACATAACAGAACAAAAAAATATCGAACACTTACAAGCTCAGTTGATCAGTGACCTCACTCGCATCAACGACGAATTAAACAATTTCACCTACATCGCATCACACGATCTCAAATCCCCCCTGCGCGGCATCGACCAGCTAGCTAGCTGGATCACCGAAGATTTGAGCGATGTATTGCACGAAGATACGCAACACCACTTGCGTTTGATGCGTAGCCGAATTAAGCGCATGGAAATGTTATTAGACGATTTGCTCGCCTATTCGCGTATCGGTCGCTCGCACGGCGATCTCGTTATGGTTAACACCCGTGAGTTAGTGCAAGGCGTATTCGATTTGGTCGCGATCCATAAACCAATCAGCCTACACATGTCAGCTGATATGCCTATTCTGCGCACCCAAAAAGCCCCTCTAGAGCTTGTTTTCCGTAACCTGATCGACAACGCGGTCAAGCATCACGACAAAGCGCAAGGCATGATCAGCGTTTCTGCTCTGCCGGTCGACAACGGGTTTGAATTTTTGGTCACTGACGACGGCGCCGGTATACCCTTAGAGCACCAAAAACGTGTGTTCTCTATTTTTCAGACATTAAAACCGCGTGACGAAAAAGAAGGTAGTGGCATTGGCTTAGCCCTGGTCAAAAAAGCAGTCGAATCTAGAGGGGGAAATGTCACTTTGGTATCTGACGGAAAATCTGGCTGTACATTCCGATTCACCTGGCTGACCAAGGAATAAAAGGAGATAGCATGCCCTACACAAAGCCTTATAGAGAAGTCACCATTTTGCTGGTGGACGATGACGACGTCGATGCAATGGGCGTACAACGCGCACTGACCAAACTAAAAATTGTTAATCCGATTATACGTGCGCACGACGGGGTCGAAGGTCTGGCGCTGCTACGCGATGCACAAGCAGTTCCGCGTCCTTGTATTATTTTGCTTGATCTTAATATGCCGCGTATGAGTGGCTTAGAAATGCTCGCTGTACTGCGTAGCGATCCGACCCTATCGAGCGAGGTGGTATTTGTGTTAACCACCTCAAAAATTGACGAAGACAAGGTTGCTGCCTACCAAAATCATGTCGCCGGGTATATCGTCAAAAGTCAAGTTGGTAATGGTTTTCTGCGTATTGTAGAAATGCTAGATCATTATTGGCGCGTGGTTGAGCTCCCCGTGCAGTCTTGAGGATTGCACGTGAATATGCCCCTGCGTTTGCTGTTGATAGACGACGACGAACTGGATCGTCGAGCCGTGACACGTGCCTTGTATCAAACATTAGGCGATTGCCATATTGTTCAAGCAGACACTGCCACCAAAGGCTTAATACTGGCCGGCGCGCAACAGTTCGATGCGATTCTGCTTGACTATCGCCTGCCCGACCAAGATGGCCTGGATGTCTTACGTATTCTACGCAGCGGCACTTTTGAAGGGGTATCAGTCATCATGCTCAGTCGGCAGGAAGACGAAACCTTAGCAGAACAATGCCTAGAAGCCGGCGCCCAAGATTTTTTGCTGAAAGACGAAGTAAATGGTCGTCGCTTGTCGCGTGCCGTACGTCAAGCCAGACAACGCTACCAAATCGAAACCGAGCTGAGAAATAGCCGCGAAAAATTACGCCAACTATCAGAACATGATCCCCTAACCGGTCTGATCAATCGCCGTGGCTTTGAACGCGCTCTTGAACAAGCCGTCGCGCAAGTAAGACGTAACCACGACAGCCTCGCCCTGCTCTTACTAGACTTAGATGACTTTAAGAGTGTCAATGACACCTTGGGGCACGACGCAGGGGACATGCTATTGGTCGAAATTGCCGTGCGCTTAAGTTCTGCTGTCCGCGATAGCGACCTACTCTGCCGACTCGGCGGCGATGAATTCGTCATCCTAATGACCGATTTTAGAGAAGGTATGCAAGCTGCGCTTCTGGCAACACGCATCCAGGCCGCTCTAGATGAGCCAATCCGAGTCGGTGAGTCAGATCAGCTCGTCACCACCAGTATCGGCATCGCTGTTCTCGATACCTGCGCTGATAATGCGGTTGATTTGTTTAAATTTGCTGATGTAGCGATGTACCACGCAAAACAAGATGGACGTAATCAGACGCGTTTCTTCTCGTCT
>JAZKFR010000145.1:0-10015 GCA_040386295.1 Pseudomonadota bacterium
GCATGAACTGAACAACAAGCACCCTTAATTTTTTTTGCTGCACGATGGAACTTTTTAGCACGCCCTACCACTAAGTCTATTTAACCTTTAGTGATAGGCAGGGAATAAATTGGTTCGATCAGCACAACAAAGTTTACACACCCAGGTTTTACCCCCCCCAGGTGAGCGCTATGCCGCGACCTCGCCAGATACGAGCTCAACAGGTATTGTCTTAGGCGATTCAAATCACGGGCATTCAATGCCCAAAGCTCAGCACAGATATGAACTAAGATCGCACAACAAGAGGCAGCGTGTAAGTACTGAGCGCTATGCCGCGACCTCGTCAGATACGAGCTCAGCAGATATTGTCTTGGGCAATTCAAATCACGGGCATTCAATGCCCGAAACTCAGCACAGATACGCACTAAGATCGCACAACAAGAACAAGAGGCAGTGTGTAAGTACTCAACACGCAGCCATGCAGATTGGCGAGCAAACCAGGCCGGGAAAACCATTAGTCGCAATACTTCCCCTAGAAATCTGGCTTCGCATAAGTGAATTTATTCCCACCCGTAGAAGCTGCACCGCTTTCGCCTCAAGCGCCCCAGAACTCAGAAAAGAAGCGAAAAAAAGCGGGTGTATTACATTCAAGAACACCAGGAAAAAAGGCTCGGAAACTGCTGAAATGCCCCGCGCCAAGGATTTAAAACAAATAACTAATTCACGCCCTAACGTCGATCAAATGGACTTGTCTAAATTTTGCAGTAGCGAGGAGCTAAAAGCGCTGACAGAAAATATTGACGAAAAATTTGCATTTAAAATCAAAAATTTGCGCACACCATGGTTTAGCGGAAGCCTGGCAAAATTCCAAGGCGTTAATAAGTTAGTTATTTGCGGAAAAATACATGGAAAATACACGCCCGAACACATCCAACATCTAAGCATCAAAGGTGTTCAACCTAAAGAACTTGATTTATCAGAATTATCGCTTGAGCAAAATGTTGAGAGAGGCGTAACAAAAAAATCATGGCTGGAAAAACTGGTTAAGGCCATGCCCATTGAGCTTAGAGCGTCAGTCGAGACGCTACGTTCTCGATTCTTTGTTTCACCTGAGTACTTCCCAAATGTAAAGCACGTCCATTTTAGCGTTTTAAGCATTAACGATGCTTTTACGTGCTTTCAAAAACACCCGCAGGTCAATCTTAACGAGAGTGAATTTTGGTTCTTCGATCGTGAAGATAACGAGCCAGAGAAAAAAACGATAAATCTCGTCAAACCTGATTGCAAAGCGATGCTCATTAAAGATTTTGGTATTTTAAGAAATATGGAAAAGCAGGAACAGGGAAAATATTTTAGGAACCTCTCCTTCAATTATGGGTTAGCTAGATTGGTCGGTAACTATCTTACGCATAGCGAAGAATTTGCTTCGGATACGGAATTAGAGGAAGACCTCACTGCGCACCTGTAAGCAGCGCGTTTTTTGGCCTGCACTCTAGCCTGCACTAGCGTTTGGCTGCCTATAGTCAAAGAAACAAGGAGGTCAAGCGTTCAAGCACGGATTCACGCACGAACGCTTGGCACCTTGCGCGCACTACGCTTGCGTTGCCGGCGTTGCCAGCACGCATCTGACCAGAGCAGCCTCGATCAATTGATCAAAAAGCAAAGCGCAAGCGCTGACTAAACAAGCTGAACGACCAACTGAACAACAAGCACCCACTGATTTTTTGCTGCACGATGGAACTTTTTAGCACGCCTTACCACTAAGTCTATTTAACCTTTAGTGATAGGCAGGGAATAAATTGCTTCAGTCAGGACTTCAATCATCAGTACAGCACGCGCCTTCAGGCGGAGGTTTTAACGCAGGCTATCTTCCGAAACAAAAGCAGGATTCAGACGGCTCAAGCGGCATCAATCTATTGATCCGGCACGATGAAGCTTGAATTTTGCAAGCGCATCCCCAGATAGGTTGCCATGGACAAAGAAGACGCGAGATTTCAAACACTGACGCAACTGCACGAACGGCGAAAGCAAGTTGTTCGGTTGCATGTAAAGGGGTACGGCGTGATGCAGATTGTCGGGCTGAGCGGCTTGTCGTATCCGGCGGTGCGGGGGACGATTGATCGCTATAGAGCGGGGGGGCTATCGGCAATCAAACCGAGCAATCGTGGGAAGCACAAAGGGGATGGCCGGGCGCTGAGCGAGGCACAAGAAGCAGCGATTCGCCGGATGATCTGCGACAAACGCCCCGAACAACTGAAGATGGACTTTGCGCTCTGGAACCGAGCTGCGGTCATGCAATTGATAGCGCAAGAATACGGAATTTGGCTCTCGGTGCGCGGGGTTGGCAACTACCTAGCGCGCTGGGGATTTACCCCGCAGAAACCGATCAAGAAAGCCTACGAGCAACGTCCTGAAGCGGTCAAAGCTTGGCTGGACAAGGAATATCCCGAGATTGAACAACGCGCCAAAGCGGAAGGTGCTGAGATTCACTGGGGAGATGAAACCGCCCTGGTCAATACCGACGTTCGGGGTCGTTGCTATGCCCCGGCGGGCAAAACACCTGTCGCCTACACGGTCGGCGGCACGCGCCAGAAACTATCGATGATCGCCACCGTGACCAATCAAGGGAAGACGCGCTGGATGATCATCGATGAGGCATTCAATGCCGACAGGCTGATTGAGTTCCTCGATGCGCTGATCCGTGATGCAGGAAAAAAAGTGTTCTTAATTCTCGACAATCTGCGCGTGCATCACAGCAAACCAGTCAAGGCGTGGGTCTCTGAACGCAAAGACAAGATCGAATTGCACTACCTACCCAGCTACAGCCCAGAACTGAACCCGGAGGAACGACTCAATGCCGATCTCAAACACGCGATGGGGAGCAAAGTGCCGGCACGTACCAAGGCAAAACTCAAAGCGTCTGCCACAGAGCACATGACCAAGCTCGAACAGTCGCCAGAGCGCGTGCGTAGTTTCTTCCAAGATCAGCGCGTCAAATATGCCGCCTGAAAGTTCAAACTTCTGATGGCCGGATCAATAGGCAGCGGAGATCAAAGCGTAATAGCCCCTCAAATATCAAGGGAAGCTGAACCTGAGAGCGCGCAGAAAACCGATGCCGCTCAAACGATAGAGATTAACGGATCCTGCCAGGTGCCTAGCAATGAGCCAGCAAAAGTTAATCTTTGTATGGACATGCTGATAGAGATCGGCAAGCTCCTACCCAATGCAGAGGCTCACTCGCTCACAATGGCTAATGCCTTCTTAAACGAAATAGCCAGAAGAAGCCCCGTACTCAAGCTCAAGCAGAAGAAACCAGATGATCTCTTTGCGCAGCCTAACGCAGCAGAGCTAAGCATCATCAGCGAGCGACGCCCCAATCTGCATACGCTGGATTTATCCGAGTTTAAGGGGAACAGGAAAGAAAAATTTCGTACAAGTCAAGAACAAACCGAGGCCTTTCCCGAAATCTTGGCAGAAAGAATCAAGACACTACACGCCCCTTGGTCATCGGGTAACTTAGCAAAATTCTCGAAACTAGAGACTGTGTATCTGTATGGCACGATTAAGGCAGATCACGATGCGCAGGATATCTCTGCTGTTTGCATCACCGATATCCAAGCAAAAACGCTCGATTTAACAAAGCTTAGATTGCAACAAAACATCCGTGCTGAGGTCTCAGCACAAGAAAAACTATGTGCGCTGGTCCAGCAACTCCCGGCTGAACTTAAAACGGGCGTTCATACCCTATGCGCTCGCTTCTTCGTTCCGCTAAACAAATTCACTAGCCTAAAAAAAGTGCACTTCGCTACGCTGACGCTCCGCGACGCACACTATTGTCTTAAGGCCTATCCCGGAATAGTCGACCTTTCCAACACACAGCTGGTCTTCGACTATCTTGACTACGCTGCTGCGTATGGATCGCATCATGAAGAAGCGCGAATGGCCGCGCTGTTATCGGGAGAGCGCGAAAAATGCTTGAACTTGATGCGAGCTGAAGATTTCGACACGAGGGCGATGAATACTCTCTACATCAGGCTGAGACGGAGATTTAAATTGCTCTTAATGGATGCAAATGCAACAGACCATCGTCCTCACCCACAACGCTGCTAATCCCGCGCCTTACGACAGAGAAAAAAATCCTAAAAACAGCACAAAGCTGTTTATGCTGCGCGGCCTTTGATGATTTCCTTTGATTTTTTTCTGCCGCCGCCATGAAGCACACACGCCAGCCAAACCACCAGATCGCCCAGCTCGGCCAGGTGTTTACCCCACCCCCTGTGGTACGCACCATGCTGGCATTGTTACGTCACCGTGCGCGGGCTTCGATTTTGGAGCCTTCTTGCGGTGACGGGGCGTTCTTCCGCCATCTGCCCGAAGCCTGTGCGCTTGAATTAGACGCACGCCACGCACCGCCGGGGGCACACGTGATGGATTTTTTTGCTTTAGCTGAACAGCCTAGCCAAGCCGAAGAAAATGCCGCCCTGCCCTGCCGCTTTGCCAGCATCATCGGCAATCCACCCTATGTGCGCTACCAGGATATTGCGCCGAGTACACGGCGCTTAATCGGCACGACTCAGCTTGATAGACGGAGCAATCTTTATCTGTTTTTTATCGAAAAATGCTTGCGCCATTTGGCCACTTGGCGCGTGGGAGAGACGTCGGTGGGCGGCGAGTTGGTGTTCATCACGCCGCGTGATTTTTTGAAAGCCAGTTCGGCAGTGCCGCTAAATCGAGCGCTGTTTGCACAAGGCACGATCACCGATTTTATCGAGCTGGGTGACGCGCGCCTCTTCGCGGGCGCTAGCCCTAATTGCGCTATTTGGCGCTTTGAGCTAGGTAATTTTTCGCGCCGGACGCGCTACGCACAGCTTGGCACAGCCGAGGGCATGGTCGGGCTGGAACGCTTAGCTTGGACACAGCGCCGCTTCATTGAACACGATGGCTGTTTGCAATTTGATCAAAGCAAGGCAGAAGCAGCAGAAGCCCCGCCTTTGCCCTTGGCGCAAATCGCTTTCGTTAAAGTCGGCGCGGTGTCTGGCGCTGATGATTGCTACCACAGCGAAGAGCACGGCAATCGTGATTTTGTCTGCTCGTCCACCAGCGCAAGCGGGCACACACGGCGCATGATCTGGCTTGAACGCGACGATCCGCCGCATCCAGCGCTGCTGCCGCACAAAGCACGCCTGTTAGCCCGTAAGGTGCGTCGTTTTAATGAGCACAACTGGTGGCATTGGGGACGTAGCGACTACGCGTCGCAGCAAGCTCGCGTGTATGTCAATGGCAAAACACGCCTGGCCGAACCCTTCTTTGTTCACCCTTGCTGCCATTACGACGGCTCGGTACTGGCCATTTTTCCCCATGATCCACAGCTGAACGTGCACACATTAGCGGCAGCGCTGAATCAGGTTGACTGGGCTGCTTTAGGCTTTGTCTGCGATGGGCGTTTTTTGTTTAGCCAACGCAGCTTAGAGAAGGTATTACTCCCCGGTTTCGTGCGCGAACTGCTTGCACCCCATGCAGCCAATGCACTCCTTGCAGCCAAGACCCCGGCATTAGCCGCCGCAGCGTCCAACAATCAAAGCAAGCTCGACTAAGCCTTTGAGCACGCTGGCCAGCGCCTTCAAACGCGCTGTGCAGACAGCTTATGACGCAATTTTTGCCGGGCAGAATGCGTGGGAAGCACGACAAAAAAGGCCGCTCTCACGACGCACAAAGCGGAATCAAAGCCGAATCAAACCCGAGTTCGCGGTGTAACATGGCCGCCTATTTTGGAGGTCGCCTATGGTTCCACATTTCACCACTGCTCTAAAGGGGCCGCTGCTGGCGCTAGAGCGCCGCTTTCTTGACGCCGCAAGCGAAATCGAACGCTGGTTTCGTCACCAATGGCAGGAGCACACCCCCCCGTTTTACGGCTCGGTCGATTTGCGTAACGCGGGCTTCAAATTAGCGCCGGTCGATATGAATCTTTTCCCGGGCGGCTTTAATAATCTGAATGAGGCTTTTTTGCCGCTCTGCGTCCAAGCAACGATGACCGCCATCGACAAAATCTGCCCAGACGCAAAAAATCTCTTACTGATCCCAGAGAACCACACGCGCAACGTGTTTTACCTGCAAAACGTCGCGCAACTGGCCAATATTTTGCGTTTGACCGGGCTAAACGTCCGCCTCGGTTCGCTGCTGCCTGAGATCGACAAACCAACTGAGGTGGCGCTACCGAACGGCAGTAGCCTATTGCTTGAACCGCTGCGTCGCAGCCAATATCGTTTGGGCTTAGACGACTTTGACCCCTGCGCAATCTTGCTCAATAACGATCTTTCTGCCGGCATTCCAGACATTCTGCGTAATTTGCACGAGCAGTTTTTGTTGCCGCCCCTGCACGCGGGTTGGGCCGTGCGGCGTAAATCGCAGCATTTTGCCGCTTACGACGATGTGGCAGCACAGTTTGCCGCTTTGCTCGATCTCGATCCCTGGCAAATCAACCCTTATTTCGCGGCCTGCGACAGCATCAATTTTCACGAACGTCAGGGCGAAGCCAAGCTGGCCGAACAGGTTGATCAAGTGCTGCTACGCATAGGCGAAAAGTACCGCGAATACGGTATCGAAGAACGCCCTTATGTGGTTGTAAAAGCCGACGCCGGCACCTACGGTATGGGCGTAATGACGGTCAAAGACGCATCTGAAATCAGCAGCCTCAACCGCAAACAGCGCAACAAGATGTCGGTGATCAAAGAAGGCTTGGCGGTATCTCAGGTGATCATCCAAGAAGGCGTGTACACCTACGAACAGGTCGGCGAAAACGATCAAATCGGCGTTGCCGAACCGGTTGTTTATATGATTGACCGCTACGTGGTGGGCGGCTTCTACCGCGTGCACAACGGGCGCGCCAACGACGAGAATCTAAACGCGCCGGGTATGCACTTTGAGCCTTTGGCGTTTGAAACCAGCTGCTCTCTCCCCGATCGCTGCCAAAAGCCCGACGCACCACCGAATCGCTTTTATGCCTACGGGGTCGTTGCCAGACTGGCGCAATTGGCCGCCGCCATTGAGCTGGAACGCACTGCGCCAGCCCTCAGCTAACTTCAGCGGAAGATCAACATCATGCGCTTCGCTTTTATTGTCGACCCCCTGGCCACCCTCAAAACGCAAAAAGACTCTAGCCTTGCCATGATGCGTGCAGCACAAGCGGCGGGACATACGGTGCTGGCCATCGAGCAAGCAGCCATTCACTGGTCAAGCGCGTTGGGCGTCTATGCCGAGGCCGTGCCGCTGCACTTTAACGCTGACGGTGATATGCAGACGGCAACGCCCATCCAGCTCGCTTTGCGCACGCTCGACGCGGTGATCATGCGCAAAGATCCGCCGTTCGATCTGGAATACGTCACCACCACCTGGCTGCTGACGCGCGCTGAAGCAGAAGGCGCCCGCGTGTTTAACCGAGCCAGCGCCTTGCGTGATCACTCAGAAAAACTCGCCCTAGCCGAATTTCCGCAATTGGCAGTCGCCACCCTGGTCAGCCGCGACGCAACGCAATTGCGACAATTCATCGACCAACAACGCGACGTCATCCTCAAACCCTTAGACGGCATGGGCGGCAGCCAGATTTTTCGGGTACGCAGCGACGACCCGAACCGTAGCGTCATTATCGAAACACTGACCCGCGATGGCGCGCAAACGATCATGGCGCAAGCCTATATCCCAGCCATCGCACAAGGTGATAAACGCATTCTGCTGATCAACGGCAAGGTGATGCCCTATTGCCTAGCGCGCATCCCGCAAGCAGGCGAAACCCGTGGCAACCTTGCCGCCGGTGGGCGTGGTGTGGCGCAAGAGCTCAGCCCACGTGACCGCGAAATTGCCGAATTTTTAGCCCCCACCTTAGCCGCACGCGGCTTATTTCTCGTCGGTATCGACGTCATCGGCGACTGGCTTACCGAGATCAACGTCACCAGCCCGACCTGCATGGTCGAGATCAAACAACAAAGCGGCTTCGACATCGCTGCGCAGTTCATCGCCGAGCTGGAAAAAAGCCTGGAAGCAGTCGGTATCGCGGGGTGACCCGCTGTTCTGACCCGCTGTTCTGACCCACTGCGCGACTCTGCGCTGGCCAACGCAGAGCAACAAACAAAGCAGACCATTCCAATTTGGATTAGCAACGGAATGCGCAGCCGAGCATACAAGGCACAGAGCTTGCTCTAGCCAGGCGAGGCAAGGTCAGCAACACGACAAAATCTCGGTTTTAATGCGAAACAAAATTAGCGCGCGCCGCAAGGCTTTGATCGATGCGCGCAATGCAGGGCACAAAGGCTTACTCGTGCTCAACCTCAAATTCATCTGCGGACTCATCTGCGGATTCACCTGAGCTATACGGAAGCCCTCCTTCATGCGAGTGCAGCTCTTCTTCGCTGCTGTGCACTATCCGTGCTTCGGAGAAGCGCGCTAAGACGCCGAGTCCCATGAGTGAGGGCGCGTCATAACTGCCTTGCATGGCCAAACGTAAATCCAAGAGTTTGAGTTGTTTAGGATGAGGCAGCGTCTTCAGCCAGGCAGACAAAATGGCTGCAGCTAGCCTCTCTGATTCAACCCAGACACGCGACAAATCAAGGTAAAGCAGTGCGCTAAAGCGCGCCAGGCTGATTTTTGTCCCCGCCAGGTCGAGCCCCTGGTGCGTGTACTTGACCCCCCCAGACGCTTGATCTTCAAGCTCAACTTCGGGTAACGAAGCATCGTGTAGCGAGAGCGTGCGAATGCTTTCTGGGGATGACAAAGAGCTTAACGTCTCTCCTAAACACTCTGCGCAGACGCGATGCAAAGTCAGGTCTTGCAGCCTGATCAATCGCGCGAGCGAAAGATCCATTGTGCCCGATAAGGACAGACTCTTTAGCTGAGCCGCTTGAGCGTCTGTTAATTGATCAAGAATGGCCTGATGCGGCACGATTGAGCTACCTTCGAGCACCTCGGCGTTTAAGCAATCGACCTCAATCAAGGCAGGAAACTCAGCTATCGGGAATTGCACGCTCAGCTGCACACCAGACAGCTTGATCGAGCTGATTCGATCCTTCACTTCGCGCGGTAGAGCGCGCACAAACGCGTTGAGCTGTTCAGCCGACCACGTGCTTAAGGCCGACAGATCCAATTTGCTAAGCTTAGGCATAAAGCTCATCAACTCGTAGCAGCGAAAAATGGCTTCGTCGTGTTCCGCTGAGCCGGGAAGGCGAGAAAACGTCGGGCGGATCACCGTCAGGCTGTCTAAAAATGCCCCTTGATAGCTTCTGCTATCGATACTGAGCAGGGCAGCCGCACTGCTGATTGATTCACCAGCGGCGCTCGTCACCAGCGGAAAATCCCGCGTGTGCTGGGCAATCAGATGAAGCAGTTCCATGGGTAAAGGGGACAAGTCATTGGCTACGTAGGCTCGAGGCAGGCAGGCGCTGAGCAAACGCTGATCGCCGCTAAGGCGGGCACTTTCTTGCAAGGCGGCGTTAAACCAAGTGTCGGTGGCAAGCCCTGGATGGGCGCGCTCGACTGCTGCAACAAGCGCCAAGCGAATCGCTTGGCCAGACGGATGCCGTTGGCTCTGATACGAATAAGTCAGTAAAGCCTGGGCTTCATAAATCGCCAAAGCTAAGACTGGTTCGGTGGGTTCTTCTGCTGGTTCGGCGGGTTCGCTGATGAAAGCTGCCAGGGTGGTTTTGACTACCGACAAGTCGTGAGCCAAAACCGCATGCCGCAATTGATCCATCCGTGTGGCGCGCCGTGCTTCTGCCGGCGTTGCTACTGTTGTCTCTGAAACTGCACACTCAAAAGCCGTATCCCAGGTTCTTTTCTGGGCATTTCTGATACCAGTCATAGTTTTTACCGATGAGAAAAGGCGGCACATGGTAAACGTATTCACTAAAACAGCGCACATAAAACTTAAACTTAAACCCACAGGCAATCGCCTCTCGGGTAACAAGCATAGAGAGCTTCTGCATGGCTCGCTTGGTTTTAGCAAGGCAGGATAGTCTAAGCTTCGCCCTCCCCCTCCCCCTCTTTCAAC
>JAZKFR010000145.1:10025-12992 GCA_040386295.1 Pseudomonadota bacterium
TTCTAAATTTAGGAGTTTTTTTGAGCAAGGCAGAAGCACTGAATTTATTCGCGCACGGTGCACGCGACCCCGATTGGGCAAAACCGCTAGAACAGGTGCAGACGGTGGTAAACGGCCTGCTTAAGCAAGCGCAGTCAGCGCCCGTGGTACGCCTGGCATTTCTTGAGCTGATGACGCCGAGCTTGGCTGAATGCGTGGCCGAGCTACTCGCTTTAGGCGTAACACACGCAGTTGTCGTGCCGATGTTTATTGCTCAAGGCGGCCATTTAAAGCGGGATTTACCAGCTTTGTTGCACGCTTTACAGCAAACTCACCCGCAACTGAAACTACGCCTGGCGCCAGCGGTAGGCGAGTCTGAGCAAGTTATTTTAGCCATGGCGCACACGGCAATCAGCAGCCTGCTCACACTGAGCGAATGAAAAGCATAAAGAGAGAACGCAGAGGCGCTGTGAAATTAGTAAGAGCACAGCGCACATTTTTACCTCGTCATCGGTGGCTCACCGTTCAAAGAAACCTGAGGGAAGATCGTGCTTGTCTGTACACGTGCCAAAGCCAGAGACGCATCAGCTGTTGGCTCAGCGTGTTGCGCTGAGCATAAATGATCAAGCCCGGCGCCGATCATAATGGAGCACCCCGGCGCAGCAGCGGCTAGCGGCCCCCACCAAGGATTAAGCGGATTGCTAGAAACTAAAGGGATTACACAAGCGAATATGGCGCCTACGACACAGTAGATCCCACGCGGGGTGCCGCATCGATCAGGGAAAATCGAACATCTCCCGATACAGAGCTCCGCGACTTTTTGCTTTAAACATGAGTCACAAACTTCGGGATCAGGCTCGCTTGCAACAGCAAGAGCAAGATTTAGCGGAAGTGCCGCGATTTGCATAAAAACTCCCTTTAATTATTTGATTGAATAAATCCAAGCAGCCAGACCAACCAAGGCAGACTCGCGAAACAGCGCAGCGAGCATGTCGATTTTATTCTGCTTGTGACCAACGACCGGCGATGTTTTTGAGCAATAAGTTGATCGCTGCGAGCTGACGATTGCGCACGTCAAGCAGCTGTCTTTCGCTACTCAGCGCAGCAGTCTGTGCCAGAACAACATTGAGATAGGCGACGCTACCGGCGCGATATTGATTCAGCGTGATCGCGAGATTGTCTTCGGCGGCTTGCCAGGCGGCTTGCTGGAACCGCCTTTCTGCTTGCAATTGCTCGGCCAAAACCAAATTATCTTCGACTTCTTGCAGCGCACTGAGCACCGTTTGTCGATAGGCCGAACTCGCCTGTTCGGCCTGCGCTTGTGCCTGTACGCTGGCAAAGCGACGCGCACCCCCGTCAAAAATCACTTGCGTCAACGCCGCGCCGAGCGACCACAAATGCTGCGGCGCACGAATCAGCTGAGCGAGCGAATTCTGCGTATCGACCGTGCTCGCACTCAATGTTAACGCCGGAAAAAAAGCCGCATCGCTGACCCCAATTTGCGCGTAAGCGGCAACCACTCGCCTTTGCGCCGCTGCAATGTCGGGTCGACGTTGCAACAGGGTGGCGGGCAGCGTGTGTGGCACCTGTGGCACAACAAGGCTGTCAGGCAATTCGGCATGCACGGCCAGGCTAAACGCCGAAGGAGCAAGCCCGAGCAAGACCGCCAGCGCATGCTCTAACTGCGCGCGCTGCGCCAGCAAACCACTGCGCTCTGCTTGCGCCAGATTGAGCTGGCTTTGCGCTTGCAAAACATCGCTGCGCCCAACCACCCCGCCGTCGTAGCGTGCTCGCGTCAAATCAAGCCCACGCTGATACGCCGCGATGCTGCGCGCCAACAAAGATTGCTGTGCGTCAGCGGTACGTAAAGAAAAATAGGTCTGCGCCAAAGTAGCCTGTGCCGACAAACGCGCTGCGCTGAGGTCATCGGCACTCGCTTGCCACTTAGCGTCAGCAACTTGACTAGCCTGCGCCAAACGCCCCCAAAGATCGACCTCCCAACTGGCGTTGGCCGAGAAAGCCAGACTGCTCGTCTCACTTTTATTGCTGCTAAGCGCCGTGCTACTGGGCGAACCGCCACTCCGGGTGCGGTTCAAACTAGTCGATAGCGTAGGAAACAAAGCGCTCTGGCTAGCTTCTAGCGCAGCGCGGGCGATCGTCACCTGGGCAAGCAGAGATTTGAGATTTTCGTTGCCGACAACAAGGCGAGTTTCCAGCTCGTCGAGCACCGGGTCTTTGAACAGACGCCACCAGTCGTCAGGCACCTTCTCTGGCAAAACCGCAACAGCCGGGTTAGAAAAATAGGCGGCGTCGGCTGAAGAGAAAGATGGAGACGGGACTTGAGCAGACAAACTCAACGACGCATCACGTGCAGCTTGAGCGCGAACGGCAGCCGGTTGCCAGTAGCTCGCTTCTTTATATTCGCCATCGGCATTCACAGAGGCCAGCAGCGCTTCAGGCGTGCGCGATGCCGACGTGCTAGCGCAGGCAGAGAGCAAAGCGAAAGTGAGCAAAAGAAGCATAGTCAACGGACGATGCAAACGAGGCACATCACTTAAATAAGGCAAAAAAGGAGACATACGATGTAAATCCACAAAGTAAGAAACAAACAAGTAGCGGTCAAAAAGAGCTTAGAAAAAAACCATATTTCAAAGATCCACACATAAGCTCACGAGCACACAAAGCCTGAACACGAACCCACGCGAAAAATGCTGCGCTGAAAAATCAAAAAACAGTAAAAGCAAAAGACACAGGCCAAAATTGTAAAAAGTTAAGCACACGATCGTCGTTCTGGCAGCGCATGATTGATTCAAGCTGTCGATTTAAGCAAATTTGCGAATAGAAAGCGGGTGCGGGAAGGCGTGCGCTGAAATAATCAAGATCAATCGAATCTGACCCCATTGATTTTCTACTTCCCTTTTTTACCTTTCTTGCCTGGCGTAGCCGCCCGCACGGGCTCCTCTACGGGCGCGATCTCACCCTCTGGGC
>JAZKFR010000146.1:0-6263 GCA_040386295.1 Pseudomonadota bacterium
GATGAACACGCCTTGTACCCGCTGCTCTCGCTGTATTTGTGGGGTGAATTCGGCGTCTATTCAAAACGCATTGACGAGAAGCGCTCATCGAACAAACGCGGGCCGAACGGCAACCGCTGGCTGTATCCAGACGTGGTCGGGATGGAGGACTTGGGCGCAGAGTGGCACCAAGAGGTGCGGGACTGTGTGAAGCAGTATTCCGACAAACGCAATAGGCGAAAAAACACCTTGCCGTTTGCGTTTCCCCGTACATTACCCAGCCGAGCTAAACACAGGCGCAGCGCACAGACGATACTGTGACGAGTTTGTGCAAACCGTTTGTGCACCCCTTCTGCTCTCAAGATAGAAAAAGCGCGGCGCAAGAGACGCTACCCCCTACCCTCTGGACTTTCTGAAACCGTGAAACAGGACGAATTACTTCAGCCAAGCAGCCAAAATCCGCCGGCGGCGTTCACCCAGCGTCTCATCGCCTGGCAAAGCCAACACGGGCGGCACGATTTGCCCTGGCAGAAAACACGCGACGCCTACCGTATTTGGTTGTCCGAAATCATGTTGCAACAAACGCAAGTCGGCACCGTCATCCCGTATTACGAACGTTTTTTAAAACGCTTTCCGACGATTCACTTGCTTGCCGCCGCCAGCATTGATGAAGTGCTCGAACTTTGGTCTGGCTTGGGTTACTACGCACGAGCGCGCAATTTGCATCGTTGTGCCTGCATCCTGGTACAGACTCGGGACGGTGAATTTCCAAAAGAAGCTGAGCAGATCAATTTACTACCGGGTATTGGCCGTTCAACGGCGGCGGCGATTGCTGTTTTTGCTTTTGGCGCGCGGGCGGCGATTTTCGACGGTAACGTCAAACGCGTACTCGCACGCTGTTTCGGCATTGAGGGGCTAGCCGACAGCAAGAAAGCGCAGGAAGCATGGTGGTCGCTTGCCGAATCTTTGCTCCCGGCGCAAAAAATAGAGGGCTACACGCAGGGCTTGATGGATCTCGGCGCCACCTGCTGCAAGCGCAGCAAACCCCTGTGCACCACTTGTCCTATGGGCGATATATGTATTGCCCGACGTGAGGAACGACAAGCCTCACTCCCAACAGCCAAAGCCAAGAAAGGACTAACGAAACGTGTTTGCAGCATGCTGTTAATCAGCGACGGCGAACGCATTCTGCTCGAACGTAGACCGGCAAGCGGCATTTGGGGCGGTTTGTTGTCCTTACCTGAATTAACGAATACAGCAGAGACAGCAGGGGCAGCAGGGACGGGGGCTGCTGCCGCCTTAGACAGCAATACACAAGGCATGCTTGAGCGCTTCCTTGAGCATCACGGCTGTGCTTTATCCGAGCTGACTTTGCTCCCCGTATTGCAACATCGTTTTACCCATTTTCAGTTGAACATTTACCCCCTACTTTGTCGCGTGAACGCCAAGGCACACCGCGTGAACGAAGCCGGCTATAGCTGGTGTTCACGCGCTGCTTTAGGTAGCGCGGCACTACCAACCCCAGTCAGAAAAATAGTGCAGGATTACTTTCTTGCGCCACCACAGATCGCGCCAAATTGATCGACCAAACCACGCCCATTACAGAAAGGATGCGCTATGCACACTTGTTCCCGATCACTCGTCCAGGCAATCGTTAGCAGCTTGCTTCTGAACCTTTTTACCCAGGGCGCTGTCAGTGCTTATGAGCAAAACGAGGCGACAATAAAAAAAGCGAATTCTGCTGAAACCCTTCAGGTGCACGCGGCCTACGTGCGTATGGTGCCGCCCGGAAGCTCAGTCACCGCCGGATTCATGCGTATCGAAAACAGCGCAAATACCGATTGCAAATTACTCAAGGCAAGCAGCCCGTCTGCCATGCAAGTCGAATTGCATCAACATGTACAGGAACAAAACGTCATGCGTATGCGTCCGGTATCGGAAATTGCCATCAAAGCGAAAACGGAAACAGAGCTCAGCCCAGGGGGATACCACCTCATGCTCATCGGCTTAAAAGAGCCGCTCAACGAGGCGGGCACGCTGCCGCTGAGCTTACATTTCAGTTGCAATGCAGAGACGCAAGACCTGCACCTTAAGGCGAAGATCCGGCGTCAGTAAGAAGAGAAGCTAGCGAGAAATGAACACTGGCGCTAAGGATGTAGATCCATTGCGGATATACATCCATTAGCGCCAGCGCAAAGAAGCAAAATCTAAAATCTAATCAACCAACAGCGCGTGCAGTTTAAAACACACAGCACAGCAGGCCATCACGCCTACTCGGAGAAACCCGAGTAGGCGTTTTCTTTTCAATCTCTACTATTAGCAAAACCCAATAACTGCAACAAGCTGGTGAATAGATTGAAAATCGAGACGAACAAGCTCAAGGTCGCCATCACGTAATTTGTTTCGCCGCCATGGATGATGTTGGACGTTTCGTAAAGAATAAAACCAGACATCAGCAGAACAAACACCGCAGAAATAGCTAAAGAGAAAGCGGGAATCGACAAGAAAATAGCAGCCAAACTGGCAACGAAGGCAAGCAACATGCCGACCATTAGAAATCCGCCCATGAAGCTAAAATTTTTGCGTGTCGTCAAGGCATAGCCAGACAGGCCGAGAAAAATCACTGCAGTGCCAGCCATCGCTGTCATCACTGTTTGTCCGCCATTGGGCAAACCAAGATAGTGGCTAATCATAGGTCCCAGCGTGTAGCCCATAAATCCGGTGAGCGCAAAAACTGCGGCCAAACCCCAAGCACTATTGCGTAGTTTGCTTGTCAGGAAGAGCAAACCAAAGTAGCCAACCAAGGTCAGAATCAAGCCTGGGCCAGGCAAGTTGAGCGCGACTGAAGTAGCCGCAATGGCCGCAGAAAAAAGCAAGGTCATCGACAACAACATATAGGTATTACGAATCACCTTATTGCTCTCCAACAAGGCGACACGATTTTCTTGACGTTCTGTATAAGGCAACTCGGTAACAACGTTATTTTTAATAAGGTTCATTTTTTACTCCTGTTAAGAAAGGCTTCTGCTTGATTTTTCACTCAGAAACGACACGGCGATGGCAGAACAATGAAACGAGCGAGCAACACCGCGCTGAGCACTATATCGTGCCTACTCGGCTATTTATCAATGCGCGTGCTTATATTTTTTGGTTTTTAAAACATCAAAGCGGCATAACAACGCGGTTTAATCAAAGGTCTGATTGGCTCTGCCCATTGCTGCGCTTCACTTCAACTCAGCTCAGCTCAGCTCAATCAATAAATCTTTTGCCTTGACTGTTTCTCCCGGTTTGACGTGCACAGCGCTGACCGTGGCATCACGTTCGGCGGTGAGCATGGTTTCCATTTTCATCGCTTCGATGGAAACAAGCGGTGCGCCTTTTTTGACTTTGTGCCCTACTTTGACCGCAACAGTAACCACCATACCGGGCATCGGCGCACCGAGATGCTTAGGATTGCCCTCCTCCGCCTTAGCTTTGGCGCGGCTGGCGCTGAGCAGACCGGCTTTAAGTACGCGCACCGTACGCGGTTGCCCGTTCAGCTCAAAAAACACCTTGATTTTGCCGTCTTCATCAACCTCTTCTGAGCGCCCAGTTTGGCGCACGATTAAGGTTTTTCCCTTGTCGATGGCGATGGTAATTTCTTCGTTATCGCGCAGTCCGTAGAAGAATGCTGGGGTGGGTAAGAGTGAAACGTCGCCGTATTGCCGACGATGCTCAGCGTAGTCTTTGAACACTTTCGGGTACATCAGGGCTGAGGCGAGATCGGTGTCCGTGATTTGGCGTCCGACCAAATGTTCGTTCTCTTGCCGTTTCGCTTCTAGATCGACCGACGGCAAGAAATCGCCGGCACGGCCTTGCATGGGTTTCTCACCCCGCAATATCTTCTGCTCTAGCGCTTTGGGGAAGCCATCTGGCGGGAAGCCAAGCTCGCCGCGAAAGAGCGAAATGACCGATTCAGGAAAGTCAATTTCACGCTCTGGCGCACGAATGTCTTGCGGTTTGAGGTCGTTGGCTACCATAAATAAGGCCATATCGCCGACCACCTTCGAGGTCGGGGTCACCTTAACGATGTCGCCAAAGAGTTGGTTAACGTCAGCGTAGGCCTGTGACACTTCTGGCCAGCGGTGTTCCAACCCCATGGCACGCGCTTGCTCACGCAGATTGGTGTATTGCCCACCGGGCATGGCGTGCTTATAAACGTCTGAAGTCCCGGCACGGATGTCGGCTTCAAATGGGCTGTAGCTACGGCGTACCGACTCCCAATAGTGCGACAGCGTTTGCATAGCCTCCAGATCCAGACCAGGATCACGTGCAGTACCGGCAAGCGCCGCCGCAATAGAGCCGAGGTTAGGTTGCGAGGTGAGTCCGCTCATGGCGTCTAAAGCGCCATCGACTGCGTCACAGCCTGCGTCAATCGCGGCCAGGACCGAGGCGGCGGCAATGCCGCTGGTGTCATGCGTATGAAAGTGAATAGGCAAGCTAATCTCTGTTTTGAGCACACGGATCAATTCATGTGCAGCGCGCGGTTTGCACACGCCAGCCATGTCCTTGATGCCGAGAATATGCGCTCCGGCTTTTTCCAACTGCCGCGCCATATCTACGTAATATTTGAGGTTGTACTTGCTGCGACTATCGAACAAATCGCCGCTGTAGCAAAGGGTTCCCTCGCATAGGGCGCCGGTTTCGAGCACGGCGTCCATCGCCACCCGCATGTTGTCCACCCAATTGAGCGAATCAAAAACGCGGAAAACATCGACCCCGTTTTGCGCTGCTTGTTGTACGAAATAGCGCACAACGTTGTCGGCGTAATTGGTGTAGCCGACAGCATTAGAAGCGCGCAATAGCATTTGAAAGAGAATGTTCGGCGTCGCCACGCGCAGACGTTGCAAACGCTCCCAAGGGTCTTCTTTGAGAAAGCGCAAAGCCACGTCAAAAGTCGCGCCACCCCAGCATTCTAGGGAAAACAGTTGGGGCAACAAACGCGCGTAGTAAGGCGCGATGTCGATCATGTCGCGGCTGCGCATGCGCGTCGCAAACAAGGATTGGTGCGCATCGCGCATGGTGGTGTCGGTGAGCAGAACCTGCGGCTGCGCTTTCATCCATTCGGCAAATTTTGTCGCGCCCAAGCTTTGCAGTAGATCGCGCGTACCTTGTGGCGGCGGCGCGGACAAATCGCAGACGCTACAGCTTGGCTTGATTGCTTTGCTCAAGGGGAGTTTGGGTAAAACACGCCCCTTCATTTCGGGATTACCGTTCACTGCGATTTCGGCTAAAAATTTGAGCAGTCGCGTTGCACGATCACGTCGACGTTGAAAATGGAAGAGTTCTGGCGTGGTATCGATAAAGCGCGTGGTGCACTCACCGGAGCGGAACAAGGGGTGGGCAATGACGTTCTCGAGAAACTGAAGATTGGTCGACAAACCACGTACCCGGAACTCACGCAAGGCGCGATCCATACGCGCTGCGGCCTCGGTCGGCGTGTGTCCCCAGGCAGTAACTTTAACCAGCAGCGAGTCGTAATACGGACTAATCACCGCACCCGAATAGGCAGTACCTGCGTCCAAACGAATACCGAAGCCAGCTGCGCTACGGTACACAGCGATTTTGCCGTAGTCTGGGGTGAAGTTATTTTCCGGGTCTTCTGTGGTAATTCGGCATTGCAGTGCGTGGCCGCGCAAGCTGATGTCTTCTTGCTTGGGCAGGTAGGCATCGGTATCACCAAGGCGGGCGCCTTCGGTAATCAGAATCTGCGCCTTGATTAAATCGACCCCGGTCACTTGTTCCGTCACCGTGTGCTCAACCTGAATACGCGGGTTGACTTCGATGAAGTAAAACTTACCCGTGTCGGTATCCATCAAAAACTCAACCGTTCCAGCGTGGGTGTAGTTCGCAGCACGGCCTAAATCGAGTGCCGAAGCACACAGCGCTAAACGGCTTGCTTCGTCTAAATAAGGCGCTGGCGCACGCTCAACGACTTTCTGATTACGCCTTTGTACCGAGCAATCGCGCTCGAACAAGTGCACTAAATTGCCGTGCGTATCGCCCAGTAGCTGCACTTCGACGTGCCGTGCGCGGCGTACCAATTTTTCTAAATACACCTCATCGTTACCAAAGGCGGCTAAGGCTTCGCTTTTGGCGAGCGCCATCATCGGTTGCAGATCGGCTTCACTCTCAATCACCCGCATGCCGCGTCCGCCCCCACCCCAACTGGCTTTGAGCATCAAGGGGTAGCCAATTTGCGCGGCGAGTAGCTTGGCCTGCTCAATATCATCGGGCAAAGCTCC
>JAZKFR010000146.1:6273-19095 GCA_040386295.1 Pseudomonadota bacterium
CCACAGGAACGCCAGCACTTTGGGCGACTTCGCGTGCGGCGACTTTATTCCCGAGCAGACGCATCACATCGCCTTTGGGACCAACAAAGGCAATTCCGGCCTTCTGGCAAGCATCGGCAAAATCGGGGTTTTCCGAGAGAAAGCCGTAACCAGGATGAATCGCGTCCACCTCGGCTTCTTTGGCGATGCGAATAATGTCCTCAATATCGAGGTAGGCCTGGACTGGTTTCTTTCCGGCGCCGACGAGGTAAGACTCGTCGGCTTTAAAGCGATGCAGCGCAAAACGGTCTTCGTTGGAGAAAATGGCAACCGTTCTAATACCCAACTCTGAAGCAGCGCGTAAGACGCGGATGGCGATTTCACTGCGGTTGGCAACCAATAAGCTTTTTATTTTTTTCATTTCTCTAGATTCGACGAAGATTGAGTCAAGGGAGGTAAACCAGGGGCTTGGCTAGGGTCAGGCAAAATGGATAACAGTTCCGAATGATGGTTTTTTTCAGCCAGGCTAAGCGCTGTTTCGCCATACTCGTTGCTTAAAAATGGGTTAGCTCGCTGCTTTAACAAGAGTTCAACCATGGCGCGATGGCCGTTACGCGCAGCGAGCATCAGTGCAGTCGATTGGTTGTCGGTTCGCGCATCGACTTCTGCACCCCGCCTGAGCAAATAGGCCACGACCTCGCTATGGCCGTTAAAGGCTGCGTAGCAAAGCGGCGACCACGCAGCAAAATTGACTTCAGCGCCCGCCTCGACCAAAGCTTGCACCATAGGCAAATAGCCGAGTAAGGCAGCAAAGCGCAGAGCAGTATCCCCGTTCTGATTCAGCGTATTAACCCGGGCACGGCGGAGCAACAGCGCCTTGAACAGAGCTTGATTATTTTTCTGCACAGCCAGCATCAGTAGGGTATTGCCAAGACGGTCAACGCTGTTGATATCAACGCCGCGATCAAGCAGTTGCAAGGCAGCCGGTGTGTTATCTGTGTTGATCGCCTGCAGTAGGTCGTCATAAACACCTGCCTGCGTCAGCGCAGAAAAAACCAGTAAGCAAAACAGCAGAGCAGCTTGTTTCATGGGCACACTTTGCTTTGCAAAGCCGGGAAAAGTCGGAAAAAATTAGCGCTGGTCGCCGCAGCAATTTCTTCGTATGACTGTTCGCGTAATCGTGCAATGGCTTCGGCTACGTGCTTGACGTAAGCGGGCTGGTTGGTTTTTCCACGGTAAGGCACAGGCGCCAAGTAAGGTGCGTCGGTCTCAAGCAAAATACGGTCTAAAGGAACACGGCGCGCGACCTCTTGAATCTGTACAGCATTTTTAAAAGTCACAATGCCTGAGAAAGAAATATAAAAACCCATTTCAAGTGCTTGTTCTGCAACAGCCCAGTTCTCGGTAAAGCAGTGCATGATGCCACCGACTTCAGCTGCGTTCTCTTCCCGCATTAAACGCAGCGTATCGACGGCGGCGTCTCGCGTATGAATGATCAAAGGCTTGCCGGTTTCGCGCGCCGCTCTGATGTGCGCACGGAAACGCGCTCGCTGCTGCTCAAAACGCGACGCTGGCGCGTCTTTGTGCCAGTAATAATCCAGCCCCGTTTCGCCGATCGCCACTACTTTTGCGTGCGCAGCGTTGACGACCAAATCTTCTACGCTCGGTTCGCGTACATCGTCAGGCTCAGGATGGACGCCGACTGAGGCATAAATGTGCGGGTAGGCCTCAGCCAAAGCCAAAACACGCGGTAAGTTTTCTAAATTCACAGCAATACATAGCGCGCAGCCAACGTCGTTGTCGCGCATCAATTGCAAGACCTCGGGCAAGCGCTCGGCGAAATCAGGAAAATCAAGATGGCAGTGCGAGTCAACAAGCATAGGAAAGGTCGTTCACAACAAAGAAAGATTAAGCATTTGATTTGTTAAATTTTTTAGCGCCAGAATTTTAAGCGCCAGAGTTAAACCGTGTGCGTTTGCCGACTCGATTGCATCAAACCGCCCAACAGCGCCTCGATACGACGCCGCACTTCAGCCCCTGTTTCATCGTCTTTAAAGCGCACACCGATTCCCTGAGCTTTACTGTTTTGTGCGCCGGCTGGGGTAATCCAGACGACGGTACCCGCGATCGGCAATTTGGCTGGATCTTCCATCAGCGTGAGCAAAAGAAAGACCTCGTCGCCCAGCGCGTAATTGCGTGTGCTGGGAATAAAAATACCGCCATCGCGAATATCCGGCATAAAAGCTGCGTAGAGCGCCGACTTTGAATTGATCGTCAGCGATAAAACGCTAGAACGCGCGTTTGTATTGTTTGTATTAGGTGTGGGGGCTGGATTAGCTGCACTACCCGACATATTGACCCCGCAAGGCTCAGCGTTTCTGGAACAACGCTGCGTAATGAATGAAAAAATTCTCCAGGAACAAGCGTGTATTCAATGTCTGCTCGCAGTCCGCTTTGTATTGTATCGCTTTTCTGTTGAATGCCATGATTTTCAAGGTATTGGTCAGCGCGGCCAAGCTCTTTAAAGAAGCCGTTTCGGCAAGAAAATAACGCGGCGGACGCGCCAAGCAGGTCAAGGCGAGGTCGAATAACCATTTTTGTGCCCATTCGATCAAGCGCTTTAGCGCTGCACTGTTCTTGTCGGCTTTCAAAATACGCTCCAGCGCGGCTGCCGATTGCACGGGAACCAGTTGTCGCCCGCGCGACATCTCCACCAGCAGCGCATCGAGCAACTGACGCGCACCTTGACGGCTGAGCTGCGCCGCGAGCAAAGGAGCCCCCCCGGCCAGCGCCAGATAGCGCGCTGCGTCTTCGACTTGCTCATCCTGCAAATAACGCAACGCACGGGAGACATTGACGGGCGGAATCGTCATCAACTGACAGCGACTGCGCACCGTTGGCAAAAGACGGTCAGCCTCGTCTGAAACTAATAAAAACAAAGTCCCCGGAAGCGGTTCTTCAAGTGATTTAAGAAGCGCGTTCGCCGTCGCACGATTCATCGCTTCAGCACCGTGAATCAGAACAATGCGCGCACCCTCACGATGCGTCCCGATGTGCAAAAACTCGTCCAAAGCGCGAATTTGCTCAATAGTGATTTGACGACTGAGTTTTTTTGAGGCACCGCCCTCACTTGCCGGCGTTTCTTCAGGCGCCGGCTGACTCGGCGATTCGCTGGTTTTTAGCGGGCTCTCTGCTGCCGTATTCTCTGCTTGCAACAATCTAAAATCGGGATGATTGCCCTGGGCAAACCAACCACAAGCCAGGCAGCGCGTACACGCTTGATGCGTCGCGCTGAGATTTTCACAGAGCAATGAAGCGACGAAATGCTGCGCCAATTCAAATTTTCCATTCCCTCTTTGACCCGCCAACAAAAGCGCGGAGGGCAAGCTAGAACGCCGCGCATCGAGTTGTAACCAGCTCTCTTCGTGCAGTTCAATTATGTTCATAATCAACTAGATTGAATAATTTTATCAAGCAGTCTCTCAGCGTTTTTTTAATCACAGGCAAGGGCTGATCGGCGTCAATAATGTGGATCCGCTGCGGCTCTATGCGCGCGCGCTCAAGGTAGGCCGCGCGCACACGTTGATGAAAAATGCTGTGCTCTTGTTCAAAACGGTCGAGCACACGCGCTTGAGTTTGAATGCGCTGCTCGGCAACACTCGACGGCAGATCAAACAACAGAGTCAAGTCGGCTTGCGTATGGGCACGCACCTCCCCCAGTTCGTCAGAACGCACCCAGTGCTCAAGTTGGGCGATTTTATGCCAACTCAAACCACGCCCCCCGCCTTGGTAAGCATAGCTTGCGTCATCAAAACGATCGCACAAAACCCAGTCTCCACGCGCTAAGGCCGGTTCAACCACCTGAGCAAGATGTTCGCGCCGCGCAGCAAACATCAGGAGCGCTTCGGTCTCTACGTGCATCGCGTCGTGCAGCAAGCAGGCACGCAATTTTTCGCCCAAGGCGGTTCCCCCCGGCTCGCGCGTGCGCACAACAGATTTGCCGTTTTTTTCAAGGAACTCGCTCAAGCAGCTGATATGGCTGCTTTTGCCCGCTCCGTCGATGCCTTCAAACGTGATTAATTTGCCCCTGTTCAACGCTTTCCACCTTTTTGATAACGTCTAACGGCTTGATTATGCTCATCCAGCGTCAAAGAGAACTGACTACTGCCATCGCCCCTTGCGACAAAATAAAGCGCCCTACTCTGCTCTGGATGCACCGCCGCTTGCAAAGAAGCGAGGCCAGGCAAGGCAATCGGACTCGGCGGCAAACCAGCACGGGTATAGGTGTTATAGGGCGTGTCTTTGAGCAAGTCGCGCTTACGCAAATTGCCATCGAAAGACTGATTCTCATGAACCAGCCCGTAGATCACGCTGGGGTCAGTCTGCAACAACATACCTTGGCGTAAACGATTGACAAAAACAGCCGCAATTTTGGGTCGATCCGCAGCAATACCGGTTTCTTTTTCGATGATCGACGCCATGGTGAGTAACTCATCGACATTGCGATACGGCAAATCGGGCGCGCGTGTTGCCCAAGCCGCCGCCAAATGCTGCTGCATCGCGTGGTAGGCACGCGCCAGCAGCGCGAGATCGCTGGAATATTTCGGCACCAAATAGGTATCAGGAAAAAACAAACCTTCGGCGTGTTTCTGCGTTGCGCCCAAACGGCGCAAAATCTCCGCCTCAGATAGGCCTTGACTGTCATGCCGCAGCGCTGGGTGCGCATCGAGACGTGCACGCATCTGGCGAAACGTTTCTCCCTCAACGAAGGTGAGCGCTGCTTGAGTCACCTCACCATCGCTTAATTTTTTAATCAAGAGAAACGGGGTAATCCCCTGATTTATCTCGTAACTTCCCGCTTTAATTGAGGCTTCGGCGCGCATGAGTTTGCCCAATAAGCTAAATAACCAGGGATTTAACCCCACCCCTTGCGCCCGCATTTGCTGCGCAGACGCACGCAAGCTACTGCCCGCGCTAATCTGGAATTCAAGCGGCGTTGCGCGCAAAGAAATTGCTGAAAACGCCATCAGGGCGAAGCCAGCGGCCAGCAAAATCACCAGGAAAAGCGCCAAAAACAGTAAGTATTTTAATTGTTTAAACATTCAATCAAGGGTCTTGGTCTGAGCAGAGCGCGGAAACACGAGGCCTCTATCTAGTCAGATAGCTTGCCGAAGCGCGCACTTGAGCTGAGTATTGCTTGTTGTTTGGGATGAATTTGCCGCGCCTCGGTCATTAGCTCAGCTGCTGGATAAGGAGCTCGAAGTGATTCAACGAATCACTGATTCAGTGGAGACATAGAAAAGAGCGGCGCAACAGAAGCCGATATAATAGCCGATGCCCCAGGCAGACGACTAGCAAAGCTTGAACTGACTGGGGTTCAGCGCAGTTCAAGGCAAGCTAATTGGGATCTTCCCGTGCGCTACTTCCCGTGGGCTACTAAAAGAAAGTTTGATCATGAATGCAGACTGGCAAGAATTTTTAAACGATTGCGGCGCCCAACTCGACACCGACACCGGCTTCGTTCAACTCGTTGGCACAACGCAAGGCTTTGATCTACAGACGGCTACCTTACTCACGCCGCTCAACCACCTCGGCCTAATTGCCTGCTCGGGTGAAGAGGCCAAAATTTTTTTGCAGAATCAACTAACGAGTGACGTCAACGCTTTAGCCGTGGATAACGCCCAGTACTCCGCGTGGTGCACGCCGAAAGGCAGGGTCTTGGCGAGCTTTCTCGTGCGCCGTAGCGAGTCGGCTTATTACTTAAGGCTTTCGGCTGATTTGATCGCAGCCACGCTCAAACGCTTGCAAATGTTCGTTCTGCGCTCAAAGGTAAAGCTCGCTCTCGTCAGCGAGGAATACCAATTATTCGGTCTGGCGGGCGCAAACGCCGAAGCAGCGTTACGGGCAGCGCAATTACCGATTCCAGAGCCGGCCGAGGGAAGCAACTTAAACAGTCTGCGCTTTGCCAACGGTGAAGTGACCCGGCTTGATCGTTCACGCTTTGAAATCATGATTCGACAAGACGCAGCCATCGCCTGTTGGCAAGCTTTGGCCGAACACGCCCGTTTAGCTGGCACGGAAACTTGGCAATGGCTAGAGGTTGAGGCCGGAATTCCTTTAATCACGGCGATCAACACAGACAGCTTCATCCCGCAAATGCTCAATCTAGAAAAAATAGGCGGCCTGAGCTTTAAAAAAGGCTGTTACCCAGGCCAAGAAATTGTTGCGCGCACACAGTACCTGGGCAAACTTAAGCGCCGTCTTTACCGCTTTCATAGCGAACAAAAAGTGCTGGCGGGCGATACCTTGTACACCACGGCAACGACGCTTGAGTCGGCAAATTCAACGCCAAATCAAGCCGAGCAAGCCAATGCAACGCCCGTAGCGCAGCAGGTCTCTTGCGGCACAGTGCTTAACGCAGCGCCCGCGCCCAGCGGGGGGTACGTTGCGCTCGCCGTCGTACAAGAAAGTGCGGTAACGGCGGGCGGGCCGATTAGCTTGGCTGAGGCTTTGGCAGAAAACACCAAGGCAACGGAGGCAACTGAGCGAAACCTCATACTGACGCTGGTTTAGCGGACAACCCCCATGTCAGACGCAAAAACAAAACGGTTTAACCAAGCTGCTGGCAAAAAAATAGCGCTGCTAATCGGCCTAACGCTGCTTGCTACAGGCTGTAGCACGCTTGATTCTGCAAAATTCATCGCCAAAACGAACGAACAAGTGGCTAGCTTCACCCAGGGCAACCTCGTTCTGGCGCAGAACCAGGCCGAACACGAGGCCATGCAGCGCAACGCCACGCAGCTACTAAGCCGCCCTCTGGAGCAGAACGATGCGCTACAACTTGCCTTATTCAACAGCCCGCAGCTGCAAGCAATTCTGGCGCAACATTGGGCCTATGCAGCGCAAGCGCTAGAACAAGGCAGGATGACCAACCCACTCTTCACAGTTGAGCGCTTAAGTTCAGCTGACAGCCTGGAATTAGGGCGCATGCTCTCGTTTGGCCTACTCGATCTGCTCAGCCTGCCGCAACGCAGCAGCCGGGCAGACAATCTGCTGATACAACAACAGATACGCCTTAGCAGCAAGCTGATCGAACACCTAACGCAGGTGCGCCAAGCTTGGGTTAGCGCCGTGGCAGCGCAGCAACAACTGGTCTATGCGCAGCAGGTTGATCACGCTGCACAAGCCAGCAACGAATTAGCCAAACGCCTTGAGCAGGCAGGCAACTTCAGCGCATGGCAGCGCGCCAAACAACAAGCTTTTTATGCCGACGCCGCGACTCAATCGACAACAGCACAACATCACCGCCTCGCCACGCGCGAAGCGCTAGTACGCTTGCTCGGCTTGAGCGAAACACAGGCCGGCACATTACGCCTACCGGACAGATTGCCTGAGTTGCCAAGCCAAGCGCGCACAGCAGAAGAAATCAGCAAGCTAGCCAGCCAAACCCGGCTCGACATTCAACTCGCCCAGGCCATCTTGGCGGCGCACGCCAAAGCACAAGGCCTACCCGAATTAGCCAGCTTGAGCGAACTATCTCTAGGGCTGCAACGCAAGCAGGTGGTGGATCAGGCGACAGCCAATACAAGTGCACAACAAAACACACAACATGGCTACGAAATCAGCTTGCGTTTACCCCTGTTCAACTGGGGGGAATACCAACACGCTGCGCTTAATGCGCAAACCCTGGCTGCTGCTAACCAGCTTGAAGCAAGCCTACGTGCTGCAAGCTCAAGCCTGCGCGAGCGTTACTCTGCTTACCGCAGCGCCTTCGCCTTAAGCAAACACTACCGCGACGAATTGATCCCCCTGCGCAAACTCATCGCACAAGAAAACATCCTGCGCTACAACGCAATGCTGATCAGCCCCTTCGAGCTGCTGGCCGACAGCCGCGAGCAAATCCAAACCGTGCTAGCCGCACTGGCCGCAGAAGAGCAATTCTGGCTCGCCGACGCCGCCTTACAAGCTGAGCTCATCGGCACACCGAGCACGCTCATGACAAACCCGCTCACGACAAACCGTGTGCAAACAACTGAGTAGGCGTTCAAGCAACAGCAAAAACGCTAGCGCGATAAGTGCTACAGCAAATCGAGAAAGCAAAGATGAGCTCAAGAAGACAGTTTTTAAAGGCGGCCAGCATCGCCGGAATAACCGGTGGCGCGCTCAGCGCCAGCGGGGTCAGCCGTGTCGCCCTCGCTGCGCTACCCGAACCCGTATTACAAAGCACAGCGGACACCATGCCCCCGCTAATGCCCACAAGCGGCCACCCCTACAATCCCGTCGTCACCCTCAATGGTTGGACGCTGCCATGGCGTATGAACCAAGGCGTAAAAGAATTCCATCTCGTCGCCGAACCCGTCATGCGCGAAATGGCACCGGGAATGAAAGCGCACCTCTGGGGCTATAACGGACAAAGTCCGGGCCCGACCATAGAAGTCGTCGAGGGGGATCGCGTGCGTATCTTTGTCACCAACAAACTGCCTGAGCACACCAGCATCCATTGGCATGGACAACGTCTGCCGAACGGGATGGACGGCGTTTCCGGCTTAACGCAAAGCGCGATTCAGCCCGGAAAAACCTTTGTCTACGAATTCGTTGCACGTCATGCCGGAAGCTTTATGTACCATCCACACGCCGACGAAATGACGCAAATGGCGATGGGCATGATGGGCTTTTGGGTCACTCACCCAAAAACAAAAAACCCTTTAATCGACAGCGTACAGCGCGACTTCTGCTTCTTACTCAACGCCTATGACATCGAACCAGGCAGCTACACACCCAAAATCATGACCATGACTAACTTCAATCTATGGTCATGGAATAGCCGTATTTTTCCCGGCATAGACAGCCTCAACGTTCGACTGAACGACCAGGTGCGCATCCGCATTGGCAACCTAAGCATGACCAACCACCCGATCCATCTGCACGGCCACGCATTCACCGTCACTGGCACCGATGGCGGTGCAATAGCCAAACACGCACGTTGGCCAGAAGTCACGACCGACCTTGCCGTTGGCCAGATGCGACAAATAGAGTTTATCGCCGACGCTCCAGGCGACTGGGCAATACACTGCCATAAAAGCCACCACACGATGAATGCGATGGGGCACGAACTGCCCACCATGATCGGTGTCGAGCAACAAGATATTGCCGAAAAAATAAACCAACTGATCCCCGAATACATGGCGATGGGACAACACGGCATGGCAGAAATGTCCGCCATGGCAATGCCGCTACCTGAAAACACCATCGCCATGATGAGCGGGCAAGGCCCGTTTGGCGGCTTAGAAATGGGGGGCATGTTCTCGCTGCTCAAGGTTAGAGCCGAGCAGAAACCCGGCGACTACCAAGATCCTGGCTGGTATCAACACCCTCCCGGCAGCGTCGCATTTGAGTGGACCGGTGCGCTGCCCCAGCCAACACGAGCGCAAGCCAAACCATCGCCAGCCTTAGCAGACTCAAAAAAACCTCAGCAAGAGATAGAACTAAGCGTGCGTAAACCGCAGGCGAGCGAACGGCCAAGCCATTAAAAGATCAACAAATTTGCGCTGCGCCGCTTAGATAAAACCCAAAGCAGCGCATTTAAAAACAGAAAATTTTTCCATCCCTACTTGTTCTACTCAAACTTAAGCGTTAAAAACAAAGTCTATAAATAGGGTAAAAAAACATCCCCTAGCTCAAACAAAGAGAACCCGTCCGTGTGCCAGTCCAAACTAAAAAACCATGAGTTCTAAAGCCAACAGCAAACGTGCGCCCTTGGCGCAAACGCATCCTATGTACGGAATTTACCGTAAGGAAGCCAATATCTACGGCCTCTGCGGGTGCTGGCAAGTCTTCATTAGGCGTGAGCCAGCACCTTACGCGGCCTCCTTCTCGGACGGCGTTTTTCAAAGCAAAGAGAATGCTTTACGTGCCGCACAAACCTTCCGTGATGCCCTGCTTGCACGACTCCCTGACACGAGCTTGATGAAATATGGGCGCGAGCACAAAACCTACACCAACCTCAAAGGCGTGCGCCGCTGCAAGCACGGTGAGCACGACTACTGGCTAGCCCGCCTAAAAAAGGACGAAAAAACTTTTGTCCGTTATTTTCAGATTAAGAAATACGGTGAGGAAGGTGCAAAACAACGCGCCATAGAAACACGCGCGACCTGGGTAAAAATGCTGTGTGGAGACACTATGTTGCCTCTTCCATCGCAAGAAGAAATTCGACAACTAGCAAAAACAGTCGGCGCCCAATTTGGTAAAAAAATCGCGCGAAAAAAGAGTGTCAAACCCTTAGACCCCAACATCAGCGAAATGGATAGATACGGTATTTACCGAAATGAGCCCGACATAACGGGCAAAGGGGGCGGCTGGAAAGTCTCCATCGGGCGCTACTCAAAAGCCTACGAAAAACAATTTTCCGATTCAACAGCAGGCGGTAAAGAAGCCTCTTTAAGCGAGGCAATAAACTACCGCAACGAATTATTGGTCAACATTCAACCAATGAGCATGCGCGAACGCCATGAATGGCGCAGATCAGACAATACAAGCGGCTTCGCCGGAGTGCGTCTCAGAAAGAAGAACGGCGCGGCAGTTTCATGGGTTGCAAGGATTACCGTGGAAGGAAAACAGCGCTCTACCAGTTTCTCGATTGAGAAATATGGCGATCAACAAGCCTTTGAACTTGCCGTTGCGGCACGTCAAGTCCTGCTCAATGAAAAACTCTCAACACTGGACAACCCCTATTTCGTACAGAGCGCTGCCGCCAAAAAATGGTATTCAAAAAAGAATAAGGCATAGCTCATTACAGCCCTCTAGCCGCCTTGCCTCCTTGGCTGCTAAAGCACGCGCACATCAGCATGATCAAAGTAGCGAGCTCAAAACCTGACGCGGCAAAAAGCATTTGGGCGGATGAAGGCGGGCAAACTCAGCGAGGCTAGGGCTACAATGTTCCTCTGCTGTTTTTGTACCCAGCGTGCTCAACACTCTTTTCTCCACGCTATTTCACGCTTTCTCACTCTCTTTCCACCACACACGCTGCCATGACTGAAAACGAGTTTAAAAATCTTGAAAAACAAGGTTATAACCGCATCCCGATTACCCTAGAAACCTTTGCTGACCTCGACACACCGCTTTCTATTTATCTCAAATTAACGCGCGGCGACGAGGCTTCGTCCTACACCTATTTACTCGAATCGGTGCAAGGCGGTGAACGCTTTGGACGCTACTCGATCATCGGACTACACAGCCCAAACCGTATCGTGGTACGGGAAAATCGAGTGCAAATATTCAGGCATCAAACCTTAATTGAAGAGCACGACAATGCCGAGCCGCTGGCACTGATCGAGCAATATAGAGCACGCTTTCGTTCGGCGCCGGTGGCTGATTTACCGCGTTTTTGTGGCGGCTTAGTTGGTTATTTCGGTTACGACACAGTGCGCTACATCGAGACACGACTCGCCTCTCGGCATGTGGCAAAGAAAACAGATAACGCGAACTTAGATACGCCCGCCGATTTGGATACGCCCGATATCCTGCTTCTGTTGTCAGAAGAAATTGCGGTGGTAGATAACCTATCCGGCAAACTGACGCTCGTTTTATACACCGACCCGAAGCTGCCCAATGCCTTTGCAGCAGCGCAAGAACGACTCAAAACATTGCTCGCCAAGTTGCGCGAACCTGTGCAAATTCCGTCAGAACAGCCGCAAAAACCAGGATTAGCCGTTTCTTCATTCGGCGAAGAAGCGTTCAAACAAGCTGTACGCAAAGCCAAGGAATACATCACGGCGGGCGACATCATGCAGGTCGTTCTGGCGCAACGCATGAGCAAGCCGCTGAGCGCCAGTCCGATTGCACTGTATCGCTCTCTACGTTCGATCAATCCCTCGCCCTATATGTTTTACTTCGATTTTTTAGACTTCCACGTGGTCGGCGCTTCACCTGAAATTTTGGTACGTCTTGAAGGCGAGTCTGAGGCGCAACGGGTTACCGTCAGACCGATTGCGGGAACACGGCGGCGCGGCGCCACCTTGGCCGAAGACGAAGCGCTTGCCGTCGAGTTACTCGCCGACGAAAAAGAGCGCGCAGAACATCTCCAATTACTTGACCTGGGTCGTAACGACCTTGGCCGTGTTGCCAAGATTGGTAGCGTCAAACTCACAGAACACATGCTGATCGAGCGTTATTCGCACGTAATGCACATTGTCTCGAACGTCGAAGCACAACTGCAATCAGGCATGAGCGCGCTCGACGTGCTGAAAGCAACCTTCCCGGCTGGCACGGTTTCGGGCGCCCCCAAAGTACGGGCGATGGAAATCATCGACGAACTAGAACCGGTGAAACGAGGCATTTACGCCGGCGCCGTCGGCTATCTCGGCTTTAACGGCGAGATGGATCTCGCCATCGCGATTCGCACCGCCCTGATCAAAGACGGGCTACTGCACGTACAAGCAGGCGCCGGAATCGTGGCTGACTCAGATCCCGATAGCGAATGGATAGAAACGCAAAACAAAGCGCGCGCCATACTGCGCGCCGCAGAGTTAGCCGAACAAGGCTTGGATACGCAGTGGCCAAAGACAAAGGCTGAGCAATAACCGTGCAATGACCGCGCATGGTGGGATTGAATGGCTCAATTGAATAGCGTGATGGGAAGACAAGTAAAAATAACTTTACAGAACGCGTCTAGATCCCTACAATACTGCTTCTTTCGAGCGGGGGTATAGCTCAGCTGGGAGAGCGCTTGCATGGCATGCAAGAGGTCCGCGGTTCGATCCCGCGTACCTCCACCAAAGAGCAAAAAGTAGCGTCGTGTCCCCATCGTCTAGAGGCCTAGGACACTACCCTTTCACGGTAGGTACC
>JAZKFR010000147.1:0-12418 GCA_040386295.1 Pseudomonadota bacterium
TTCGGATGGCAATAGTATCGGTCGAAATTTGGAAAACTTAACACAGTAAGACTAGCAAGCATCGAGCTGCAGTTTGCTTGGTCGCTCAGCGGCAAGGTGGCAAAGCGCTTATTCGCACAAGCGGCGCATCGCCTCTTCGCGAATCACCAGCTCAACCTGTTGCAACACGGCTTCAACATCAGCCGGTTTTTGCTCCTGCACAAACTGGCCGCTCAGCGCCAAACCAGGCTGTAGCGTGCCGTTCTCGTAGTGCGCCCAGATTTCCTTACCAAATTCGCTGTGCTGCAAACTCGGCGCAAACGCGCTGAAATAAGTTTTCAGGTTGAGGACGTCACGCTCGAACAGCTCGGCGGCATTGTTGTTGCCTGCGGCGTTGATCGCTTGCGGCAGATCAATGATGACCGGCCCATCCTCGGCGACCAGGATGTTGTACTCAGACAAATCGCCGTGAATCACGCCGACGCACAGCATGCGCACCACCTGATCGAGCAATAGCGCGTGATATTGCAGCGCCAGCGCCTCGTCTAAAACCACATCGTTGAGCCGTGGCGCTGCGTTGCCCTCGGCATCGACGACCAAATCCATCAGCAACACGCCGGCGAAGCAAAGATGCGGACGCGGCACGCGAACCCCCGCCGCCGCCAGCCGGTACAAGGCATCGACCTCGGCGTTTTGCCAAACCTCCTCTTCCATTTTCCGACCGTAGCGCGTGCCCTTCGCCATGGCACGTGCCTGGCGACTGTTTTTGACTTTGCGTCCCTCTTGGTACGACGCGTTTTTGCGAAAACTCCTTTGCGTCGCTTCCTTATAAACCTTGGCGCAACGAATCTGCTCGGCGCAGCGAACAATGTAGACCGTCGCTTCTTTGCCACTCATCAGCTGCCCGATGACTTCATCTATCAAGCCTTCTTCGACCAGTTCAAGCAGTCTTTTCGGCGTTTTCATATGTTTTGGCTTTCTTTTTGCGCTGCATTACAAGCCCGTGAATCGGCAACGGGCAGCATCAGGATCGGCTTATCAAGAAGCTAAGAAGCTGCGAGGTGAGCCATGTAGCTTAAGCCGCCGAGGCACGAACACTGCGTTTCTTAATACGCAACTCAGAACCTAATTTCTGCCAGGCAGCCAACTCATCGACAAAAATAGCCGCCGTCAACGGATTGTCTGCCAACCAATCGGCGGGCACTTCCAACTGATAGCGCGTACCTGAACTCGCGAGCGTTTGCGTCAAAAAAAGCTCTGGCAAAGGTTCGTGGTCGCGCGAGCGATGCAAAATACTCGCCGTGCGCAAGCAAAAAACCAGGCGCCAAATCGGATCGTTCTGCGGCAGCGCGGTCAATTTTTCCAGCTTACCGCGCAGGCCCAAAACCAGCATCGCCAAACGCGCTTGATCTGATTTTGAAAACCCCGGCATGTCGGCAAAGTTGAGGATATAAGCGCCGTGTTTGTGATACGCGTTGTGCGCGATAGACAAACCGATCTCGTGCAAACGCGCCGCCCAGGTCAAAAAATGCACGTCGTTTTCGTGCTCAGGCAGATCTAGGGGGATCAGCTGCCCGAGCAGCGCCAAGGCGGTGCGCTCAACCCGCTCGGCCTGGCGCGCATCCACCTGATAACGGCGCATGAATTGCAGCACGGTGGCGTCGCGCATATCGTGATGATGCACACGCCCCAATAAATCGTAGAGCACGCCTAAACGCAGCGCCCCTTCGGCGTAGTACATACGCTCTAAACCCAGCGCAGCAAAAATCGCACACATAATGGCGATGCCCCCCGGCAACACCGGCAAACGATCGCTGCGCAGGCCGCTGATGGCCAATCGATCCGCCGCACCGGCTTTGATCAGCAGGGCGCGCAAAGCATGCAAACCAACGCGCGTAATGCCCTGTTCGCCCGCTGGATTGAGTTGATTCATTTCAAGCAAATCGACAATGGCGCGCGCTGAGCCAGAAGAACCAATCGCCTCAACCCAACCCAGCTTCAGATAATCGCTGGCAATCGTTTCAATCTCCAAAGCCGCCGCAATCTCAGCGTCACGGAACGATTTTTTGTCGATCTTGCCCTCTGGAAAAAAGCGCAAGGTGTAACTGACGCAGCCCATGTACAGCGACTCCATCAGCAAGGGCTCGCTTTTCTTGCCGATAATCAGCTCAGTAGAGCCGCCGCCAATATCGACGACCAAGCGCTTGCGCGCTACCGGCGGCAGCGAGTGCACTACGCCCAAATAAATCAGTCGCGCCTCTTCTCGACCGGCGATGATTTCAATCGGAAAACCCAGCGCCGCCTCTGCGCGCGGCAAAAAATCAGCGGCGTTTTTGGCCACACGCAAAGCGTTCGTCCCCACCGCCCGCACCGCTTCTGGCTGAAAACCACGCAGACGCTCGCCAAAGCGGCGCAGTGCGGCCAAAGCTCGCTCTTGTGCAGCCAAATCCAGATGCTTATGTTCGTTCAACCCCGAAGCCAAACGCACCGGGTCTTTGAGCGAATCGAGCGGATAGATTTGACCGTCCAGGACACGACCAATTTCCAAGCGGAAACTATTCGAGCCTAGATCAGCCGCAGCGATCAATTTATAAGCCATTATTTATTATGAATTTCTCAAGATTAGCGCTGCATTTTATGCGATTTACTCAGCCCTAGCGTTAGGCATTGCTCATGCGCTGTTCTGAGCATTGACGGATTACCGTAAAAACTGACCCTAATCTGCTCGCGCACCCGCCGACGGCCAACGCTGCCTTGGGTACCTGCGCTTAGGGGAGCGATCAGTGCTGCCTATGCCAAGGGTTGATCACAGTCAAGCCAGCGGCTTCAAAAGAGCCGGTATCTCGCGTTGCAACAATTAAACCGTGGCTGCTGGCCGTAGCGGCAATGTAGCCGTCTGCGGGCGCAATCGCTTTGCCCTGGGCTCGCGCACGTGCACGAAGTAGCGCGTAGGCCTCGGAGGCCGCTGCATCAAAAGGCAGGATTCGGCCAACGAATAAAGGCAAGATGCGTTGCTCAAGACTGGTGTGAAGTGTGTCTCTTCGTTTACCCGGTGCCAGCGCCGCAATGCCAAAACGCAATTCAGCCAGACTGATCGTTGACAGATAAAGTGTTTCGATAATTTGTGCGTCTATCCAAGCCAATACGCCCGCATCAGCACTGAGTTTCAAAGGTTCAGAAACAACGTTAGTGTCGAGCAGAATCATTCAAAACTCATCGGTTTTGCGGGTGACTGATCACGCTCGATGTCAAGATCGAACCCCCCTGCCTGCTGGCCGATTTCAGCCAGCAAAGAACCCAATTTGATGCGGCTCTCTGGTCGTGCGACGCTCTCAAGAATGGCGCGCACTTCGGCCTCGGTGCTGCGACCCGCCATCGCGGCGCGCACACGCAAAGCGCGGTGTGTCTCCTCAGGTAAGTTACGGACAGTAATTGACGACATTTAGCACCTCCCATAATTGATCTCAATGATTGCATTGTATTGTCCGTGCAATCATTTTGCAAAACATCAACAGCCACAACGCCCTCTCGGATGGGGGTGTGGCTAGGTCTTCACTGACGCTACAAAAACCCCCTTAAAAGAAGCCCTTGAAGCGAAGTCAAATTAAGTTTTGTTTGAATGGGCGATCAATGTCATGCTGCGCATTTTTTGCGTCTGACTAGCCGATGTCACTACCACAACTCGATTTTGCGCTCGGCCCACAACGCATTGTTTGCCTCACCGAAGAAACCACTGAATGGTTGTATTTACTCGGTCAGGAGCAACGCATCGTCGGCATTTCTGGCTATACGGTACGTCCACCGCGTGCGCGCAAAGAAAAGCCGCGCGTCAGTGCATTCTTAAACGCCAAAATCGAGCAGATTATTGCGCTCGAGCCGGACTGCGTCTTTGGCTTTTCTGATTTGCAGGCGGACATCGCCAGCGCTTTAATCCGGCGCGGCGTGCAAGTCACCATTTTCAACCAACGCAGCATCGGCGAAATTTTCAGCATGCTGTACCAAGTCGCCGCGATGGTAGGAGAAAGCGAGCAAGGCTTGGCACGCATCGTGGCATTACAAAGCGAGCTGGACAAAATCCAAGCCAAGGTCGCCGCCGCCCTGGCCGCCGGAGCACGCCGACCCAAGGTCTTTTTTGAAGAATGGGATACGCCCCACATCAGCGCGATTCGCTGGGTTTCAGAACTCATCGCGCTGGCTGGCGGCAGCGACTGCTTCGTCGAATTGTCGACGCAATCGCTTGGCAAAAACCGCATCATCGCCGACAGCAACGAGATCGTACGGCGCAACCCAGACATCATCATCGGTTCCTGGTGCGGTAAAAAATTCCGCCCAGAGAACGTCGCTGCACGCCCCGGTTGGTCAGCGATCAACGCCGTCAAAACAGCACAATTGTTTGAGATCAAATCCGCCGACATCTTGCAACCCGGCCCTGCCGCGCTGAGTGACGGCGTCGCCCAGCTACACCGCATCTGCATGCAGTGGATGGCACGACAGTAAACTCAAGCGAAGGCAGCCCTCTGGCAGACTGGCTTGCACCGTGCTCGGTGTTGCGCCGAGCGCACTTAGAGGCGGACACAGCAGCGCATACTAAAGCGCAGCCCAGATTGCGCACTCAATTACACACGCGACTACACACTCAATTGCACGCCAAGCCGCCAGAAGCTGCGTGCTAGAATCGCGTCCCTTCGCCCCCCTCGTTTTGCTAACGCTCCCCCTAACTCATTGTCCAAACTGACCCATCATGATTTCCGGCCTACTTAAGAAGATTTTTGGCAGTCGTAACGATCGCCTAATCAAGCAATACGGCTTGGTTGTTCAGCAAATTAACGCCTTAGAAGACGCGACGCGCGCGCTCTCTGATGCAGCACTGCGTGGCAAAACGGCTGAGTTTAAAACCCGCGTGGCGCAGGGCGAAACGCTCAAAGCCTTACTGCCCGAGGCCTTTGCCGTGGTGCGCGAGGCCGGACGCCGCGTTTTAGGCATGCGCCATTTTGACGTGCAACTGATCGGCGGCATGGCGTTACACGAGGGCAATATCGCCGAAATGCGCACCGGTGAAGGCAAAACCTTGGCAGCGACACTGCCCGCGTACTTAAACGCCTTATCCGGCAACGGCGTGCATATCGTCACCGTCAACGATTATTTGGCGCGTCGTGACGCCGAAGCGATGGGACGTCTACACGGGTTCCTCGGCCTCTCGGTCGGCGTCAACCTGGCGCAAATGGATCATCTGGCCAAGCAAGCCGCCTACGCCGCAGACATCACCTACGGCACCAACAACGAATTCGGCTTTGATTACTTGCGCGACAACATGGTTTATCACTGCGACGCGCGCGTGCAACGCAAGCTCAACTTTGCGATTGTCGACGAAGTCGATTCGATTCTGATCGACGAAGCGCGCACGCCGCTGATCATTTCTGGCCAAGCCGAAGACCACACCGCGCTCTACCAACAGCTCAACCAAGTCGCGCCCATGCTAGTGCGCTGCACCGAAGAAGAAGGCGTTGGCGATTACTGGGTCGATGAAAAAGCACATCAAGTCCTGCTCAGCGAAAGCGGTCACGAACACGCTGAAGAACTGCTCACCCGTCTCGGCATTTTGTCCGACGGCGGCAGTCTGTACGACGCCTCAAACATCCTGCTCATCCACCATCTCTACGCCGCCTTGCGCGCGCACCAGTTATTCCACAAAGACCAGCACTACGTAGTGCAAAACGGCGAGGTCGTCATTGTCGACGAATTCACCGGGCGCCTGATGTCGGGTCGGCGTTGGTCCGACGGCTTGCATCAAGCGGTTGAAGCCAAAGAAGGCGTGCGCATTCAGAACGAAAACCAAACGCTCGCTTCAATCACCTTTCAGAACTACTTCCGCATGTACGAAAAGCTGTCCGGGATGACCGGAACAGCCGACACCGAGGCCTACGAATTCCAACAAATTTACGGCCTAGAAACCGTCGTCATCCCGACCAACAGGCCGATGCAGCGCGTTGACCACAACGACCAGATTTTCCGTACCGAGCAAGAAAAATACGACGCCATCGTCGCCGACATCCGCGCTTGCCGCGAGCGTCAACAACCTGTTTTAGTCGGCACCACCTCAATCGAAAACTCAGAGCGTCTATCTGCCCTACTCGAACGCGAACAACTGCCGCACCAAGTCCTCAACGCCAAGCAGCACGCGCGCGAAGCCGAGATCATCGTGCAGGCCGGTCGCCCCGGCATGATCACCATCGCCACCAATATGGCCGGGCGCGGTACCGACATCGTCTTGGGCGGCAGCATAGAGCGCGATATCGCCCAAATTCAGGACGACAGCACGCGCAGTGCAGCCGACAAAAACACCTCCATCGACAGCCTACGCTCGACTTGGCAAAGCTTGCACGACCAAGTGATCGCCGCTGGCGGCCTGCACATTATCGGCTCCGAACGCCACGAATCACGGCGGATCGACAACCAACTGCGCGGCCGTTCAGGCCGTCAAGGCGATCCTGGCTCGTCGCGCTTTTACCTCTCTCTGGACGACGCTCTGCTGCGCATTTTCGCGGGCGAACGCTTAAAGTCGATCATGGGTCGCCTAAACATGCCCGTCGGCGAGGCGATCGAGCATCCTTTAGTCTCGCGCTCGCTCGAATCAGCGCAGCGCAAGGTCGAAGGACGCAACTTCGACATTCGCAAGCAGCTGCTCGAATACGACGACGTATCGAACGACCAACGCAAGGTCATCTACGCGCAACGCAACGAACTCCTGGCCAGCGACGACATCTCAGAAACAATCACCGCCATGCGTCAAAGCGTTTTGCACGATCTCTTCCGCCAACATGTTCCGCTCGATAGCCTAGAAGAAGAATGGGCGCTTAACGACTTGGAACAAGCGCTATCCAGCCAATGGCAACTGCCTCTACCGATCACCACCTGGTGCGCAGACGAAGCAGAACTCAGCGCCGAAAGCCTGCTCGAACGCATCATCGCGGCGGCGGACGAGGCTTACCAGTCCAAAGTAACGCAGCTGGGGGGCGAGCAATTCCGCCAGTTTGAACGCAACATCATGTTGCAAAGCCTCGATTCGCACTGGCGCGAACATCTCGCTGCGCTCGACCATTTACGCCAGGGCATCCATCTGCGTGGCTACGCGCAAAAAAATCCCAAACAAGAATACAAGCGCGAAGCCTTCGAGCTATTCGAGCGGCTCTTAGACGCGGTGCGTCTCGACGTCAGCACGCTGCTCATGACCGTGCACGTACAGGCCGAAGAAATCAGCGAAACAGCCCCGCAGATTGAACTGAGCAAGCTGCAATATCAGCACCCAAATTACGAGCAAATGCAGGCAGAAGAAGCCAGAGAAGTACTCGCCACTGCTAGTGAGACAACGCCGCCCAGCGCCGGAGCAAACCACAAACCGCTGGTCGCCGAAGCCAAAGTTGGCCGTAACGAACCCTGCCCATGCCAGTCGGGCAAAAAATACAAGCATTGCCACGGAAAGTTAAATTGACAAAATAAATCATATAGTTATAAATTTTTACAGCCCAAAATAAGGTATGCAGTTGCTGTGCACTAGACGGTGTTCAGCAAGAAGTTAGACAGCACTACGAAGTAGGTGATGCAAGACGGTACAGCCCCCTTCGTTCGCGATGCAAGCCTGAAAACTGAGAACAAACTGATTGGATGGAACTGTCCGACAGACGGTGCGGATACAGCATTGCCGTTCCTGGCGCCACCCTTGCACAGGAACAGCACTGACCAACTCATCAAGCCGACTGTTAGGAACGTGAGTTTCATCAAAGCCAACCAGCGCGGCCACACCAAATAGCTGAAGGTAGTGCGGTAATTCCCCAAAAATTAAATGTATAAAAACGTTTTCAGCATCCCAGGCTTTAAGGCCTTGACTTTAGCTGGCTAGCCGCCCGTGCGCCACGAATTATCCCAATCATTGCCCCATTGCGACATTGACTTAGCCTGACCAAAAATGACAGGGTACAATCGCGTGTCGCTCGAAATGCCACATTAATCATACTGAACTGGATCAATCGTTAGATGGCAATCAAACTAAAGAAGTTTCTCAAGGCGTTCGCTAGAAGTGGCGACTACAATTTTGCTATAGATTTCGCGGGTGCTAGCCCCTCAGGTAGCACCTTACAAAAGATGAGGTGGAGGGGGAAAAACTATTACTACCGCACCAATACTAGTGACTCATTTGTTGCCTACGAGTGTATGTTGCACGGAAAGCGCAACGCATATCAATCTTCATTTCTTCCTCTTGCTGAGCGAGTTGAAACAATAGTAGATGTTGGCGCTAACGTAGGAGCCTCAGTGATGTTCTGGAAGGATTTGTACCCTGGTGCCACAATCCATTGCTTTGAGCCGATACCTGCGAACTTTGACGTTCTCAGAAAAAATTGTGAGGGACTCTCAAATGTCACGCCACACAATCAAGCGTTAGGCGATAGCCTTGGTTCTATAGAGTTCATTCATTCGCCTGGCGCAGGGAATGAAGGTGGATGGAGCGTATTTCAACGGGGCGCCACGGGTACCGAGAAAAGGCTCTCAATTCCTATCTTCAAGAGCGGTGATCGCTTAGCTGAGCTTGGTTTATCCAAAATTGATATCTTGAAAATTGATACTGAAGGTGCTGAGAGTATGATCGTCAAGGGATTGGGAGATGCCTTGCTCTCAAAGACCTCATACATTTGTGGCGAGTTGCACGGGGAGCGGGATTTTGAGCTCTTGGATTATCTAGAAAGCAGTGGCTTTCAAATTGGGGTCAAGAAGCAGGTTAGCTCTGTGCTCTTCAATTTTGAAGCTATGCGTAAGTCTTGAGCGCCACCGCTCGCCACGATATTACGCACTCGTTATTCAAAAAAATTTTCTTGTCATAACTATTTGAATATATGAAGCATACTAATATTCGGTGGCATATAAGCATTGCCACGGCAAATTAAACTGAATAAACAAATTCAAGCCACCGCTACGACAAGACCTCTGCACAACTGTCGCGAGCACCCCAAAGGCAAGGCGCCTGGAACGCAGGAACCGGAGTTTACTTAGCGTAAATGGGGATTCCGAGTGTCGCGCAACGCAGAATTTGGGGTGCGCAGTAGGTTGTACAGAGATCTCACGACCAGGCAAAGCTCAGCGCTAACACCGCAAGGTGCTCGTTTTTCAGGCGAATGAAATAAGCCTCTGTTTCAGGATTTATATGACCGTCAAGTACACAACGCCCAAGGCAGAAGCCCTGTTCCCCATTCCCGGCGTGCGCCTTGGTGTCGCCGAAGCCGGCATACGCAAAGCGAATCGGCGCGACCTGTGCCTGATCGCGCTCGATCCCGGCGCGCGGGTTGCGGGCGTATTCACACAAAATCGCTTCTGCGCCGCGCCGGTGCAACTGTGCCGCCAGCACCTGGCAAAGCAAGGCGAAGCTAGCAATCAAATTCGCGCCTTACTGATCAACACCGGCATTGCCAACGCAGGCACCGGAGCGCAAGGCCTAGAAGCCGCCGAACAAAGCTGCGCTGGACTCGCCGAGCTACTCGCTGTACGCCGCGAGCAGATTCTCCCCTTCTCCACAGGCGTCATTCTCGAACCGCTGCCTGTTGACCGCCTGCGCGCCGGCCTGCCCGCCTGCCTGGCCGACCTCAAAGCAGACGGCTGGCACGCTGCCGCCCACGCCATCATGACCACCGACACGGTAGCCAAGGCCGCATCGCGCCGTGTCGACATCAACGGCACAACGATCAGCCTGACCGGCATGAGCAAAGGCGCCGGCATGATCAAACCGAATATGGCCACGATGCTCGGCTTCATCGCCACCGACGCCGACATCGCACAGCCTCTGCTACAACAGCTGCTAGAAGAAGCGGCCGATCAATCGTTTAACTGCATCAGCGTTGATGGCGACACCTCGACCAACGACTCCTTCATCTTGATCGCCAGCGGTCAGAGCGGAGCACACTTCGCCAACGCCGACAGCCCCGGTTATGCCACGCTGCGCGCCGCTGTCATCAGCCTCGCCTTAGAGCTAGCGCAAGCCATCGTGCGCGACGGTGAGGGAGCGACCAAGTTCATCAGCGTGCTCGTCGAAGGCGGACAGGATCGCCAAGAATGCAAACGTGTGGCCTATGCCATCGCCCATTCCCCGCTCGTCAAAACAGCGTTTTTTGCGAGCGACCCAAACCTTGGCCGCATCCTAGCCGCCATTGGCTACGCCGAAATCGAAGCGCTCGACGTAGCTACCCTCCGCGTCTGGCTAGCCAGTGGCGACGAACAAATTCTGGTCGCCGCACAAGGTGGACGCGCGCAGAGCTACCAAGAAGCCGACGGCGCACGCATCATGCAGCGCCCCGAAATCACCATCCGCGTCGACCTAGCGCGTGGCACTGCCAGCGGCGCGGTCTACACCTGCGATCTGTCTTATGACTACGTCAAAATCAACGCCGACTACCGCAGCTAAGCCAGAGCCCGCTGCCGAAACAAAGCAAGCAGCCTTGGCACGCGCTGACGCTACGTGTGCTGAGACAACCCAATCCGCCGCAGACTGCGCGAATTCTTTGTTCGACGCCCTGATCATCGGCGGCGGTTCGGCTGGCGCCTCGTGCGCCCTGTGGCTCAAATTGCTCGGCCTCAATCCCTGCATTATTGAGCGCAACGACCGCCTAGGCGGACTGCAAGCCGACAGTCCCTATCTCAACCCTTGGATCGTCAGCAGTCGGCCGCAAGCAGGCAGCGCCATTGCCGCAGAAATGCAGCACAACATCCTGACGCAAGGCATCGCCTGCCGCTTTTCCGAAACAGTTCGCAGGCTCGAAAAAAACACACAAGGCTTCACTGTGCATAGCGCAAACGGCAACAAACTGAGGGGCAAAACCCTAGTTCTCGCCAGCGGTGTGCGCCCCGTTTCGGGCAACCTAAACGCCACACCCCGTCTGCTGATCGGCCCGAGCGCACGCATTGCACAGCACAATTTTGCCGGGCAAAGCGTCGCCATTCTCGGCGGCGGCGACAACGCCTTTGAGCATTACCTCCTAATCAAAGCCACCTCAGCAAGCCAAAATGGCACAGAGAACGGCAACGTAGCCGCCGCCAAAATCACCCTTTTTGCCCGCTCAATACGCGCCCGCCAAGCCTTCCGTGCGCAAATCCCCGACTGCGACATTCAGCTTGGCGAATACCAAGTCTGCGCCGAACAAAACAGCGTAAACCACCAACACTACGACTGGATTCTCGTCATGTACGGCTGGACACCCGAACTCAACTACGCCCAAGAGCTAGGCCTAGCGCGCGACGAACGAGGCTTTTTACGCACAGACACCCACTGCCAAACCAGCGTGCCAGGCATTTACGCCATCGGCGAAGTCACCCAAAGAATGCACCCCTGCTGCGTCACCGCCATGGCCGACGGCGTCGTTGCCGCCAAAGCAATCGAACGCACCCTGATCGGCTAAACCAAGCTAGCGCGTCCATCCCAGCGCAGCGAGACTCGCTCACAACGCAGCATCTGTGATACAAAGAAACGTCGCAGCGAACAGCAAAGGCCAGGATCAGACGCTCCTAGTCAGCGCAAACCGTCAAGCGTCAGCAAACATTTCTGATCATTCGCCTAAGCGTCACCACCGCGCTTGGGCAAAACACCCCACCACACAAGGAGCAAACCATGAGTCAGAACCAATTTGAGCAACTCGCTAACAGCCAAAAAGCACAAACCGAAATCATGCTGAAACTCGTGCGCACCGCCTTCCACGGCATGGAACAACTCGCCACGATCAACCTCAGCACCAGCCGTGAACTCTTCAACAGCAACGTAGCGCACACGCAAAAACTGCTCAACACACAAGACCCAAAAGCCCTGCTACAACTCAACAGCGCCATGGTGCAACCCAACCTCGACAAATTACTCGCCTACTCGCGCAGCCTGTACGAACTCTCCGCCACCCTGCAAACCGAAGTCAGCACCCTACTCGGCACGCAATACAAAACGCTCAGCGAAAAAGCCAAAAGCACCCCCCCCATCGGCAGCGAGTTCTTCTCCAACGCCGTTAAACAAGTCGTCGAAGCCTCAAACCAGGTCTATGACAACGTGCGCCTGATGAACCAACAAGTCACCGAAATGGCCACCAACCACATCCAATCAAACGCCAGCGCAACAGCCCAAGCCGCCGCCGCAACTAAGCGCAAATAAGCCGCACTGCGCCCGACTCAGAGCTTTTTGGTGCACTTTTTGGTGCACAGAAAGCTCTGAGGCACACCCAGAAACACAAAAAAATTGCCGAGCGCAACACATCCGGCAACAAACCAACAGCCAAGCGCAGAAGATGCGCTGAATCAGCCCCTCACCCCGCCGTTACGCAGAACCCACAAAATCAATGGAAAATCAATGGGGTCAGAGTCAGTTGATCTTGATTAAGATCCAAAGCGACTAACGGCATGCTCACCAAGATTTGCTTTTCTT
>JAZKFR010000148.1:0-3789 GCA_040386295.1 Pseudomonadota bacterium
TGGGCGAGGGAATGATGCTGGTCAGTGAGCGCGTAGTCGCTTGTGCAGAGGTCTTCAGGATGCGTTACTTGCCTCGCGGCACGCCTCATCGCTGAGCCTTGCGGAGCCGATAACTTTTACTGCACGGAACAACGACTTGATACGACCTCATCCGAAGCGTACGGACTTGATACGACCCTATCCCAAACGTACGGAACAGCTCCAGGGAAACAGAGCCTGTCGATCCCTTCAATAACAACGCCTGCCGCTTCTGCCCGGATGTTCTGTAACAGGGCTTGTAGAGCCTCTTCGTTTGCAAAGTGCGCATAGTTTAAGTTCAGCGTGTTAAGCCCCTTAAAGCCAACAAGGTTTAGTCCATCAAGACGCAGACGCCGCAATCTCAGCTCGCTCATGCAAGGTCTCGCTGTTGCAGAAATTGTATCCAAACAGTCCTGTAGGGCAGCCAGGCTTGCGAATCTCGCATCATTCAAGCTCAGTTTATCGAGACTTGGGAAGCCGCTCAGGTTTACGCCGTCAAGCGGCGCAAATGAAAGATCCAGTTCGGTAATGCCTTTTCTCTTCGCTTCAGGAATACTGTCCAAAAAGGCCTGTACAGCAGCTGGATTTTCAAATCCCGCACCAGTCAAGTCCAGCCTCGTAGGCCTTAGAAAGTCGTCAAATCTGACTCCGCCAATCGACATCTCGCTCAACTTCAGGTCAATTCGCGCTCTCACTGCTTCAGGAATGTTGTCCAAAAAGGCCTGTGCAGCAGCTAAGCTTGTAAATTTCGCACCCCTCAAGTCCAGCTTTGCAAGCCCCAGAAACGCCTCAAGTTTTACGCCATCAAGGGGCATATAACGCAAATCTAATTCGGGAATTCGGGCGCTCGCTCCCGCATAAATGCTCTCAAAAAAGTCCTGTGCAGCAGTTGAATCTGTAAATTGCACACCCTGCAAGTGCAGCCGCTCAAGCCCTAAAAAGCCGTCAAGTCTTACGCCATCAAGGAGGAGGGATTGAAAATCCAATTCGGGAATTCGGGCTTTCGTTTGTCCTATTACAGGAATACTGTCCAAAAAGGCTTGTACAACAACTGATTTTCTAAATTGCGCATGACTCAAATTAAATGGGGGAATTTGGCATCTCACGCTTGGCGGCACTATAGCCAAAAGCCCGTTTGTGTTAAGACGAGGAAGTAGCCGCATGTAGTTTTCCCAAGGCCGAGCCTGTGCAGCTAGAAACCACAGATTTTGTTCGACCCAATGCTCGAACTGTGGGCTATCTTGGTTCGGACTTTCTACCGAATCTTTGGGGAAAAAATAGGCTCTTGCCAAGCCTACGAATAGTGCATGAATTGCTTCCTGCGGATTTTCCGGCGGCGTGGTAGTGCTCTCTGTAGTGCTCGGCCCAAGAAGCAAATAAGGCAGCCTGATTTCAAGCGCACTGCTCAACGCTCGAATATCCGCAATCGGAATCGTTAATTCCCTGGAGGGATCGGCGGAACTGAGGCGCGCTACCAACTGCTCTTTTATCTCTTGAAGATTTGGGCTGTGGTTGATGGCATCGGTTAACCCTTGGACTAACGCTTGTATTCTTTGTGCATTAGCGTCCTGTTGTGCAGCAGGAGGGGTTACGGATGCGTTTTCGAGCAAGGGCCCTGGAGATATGGTGGGTATGCGCATATTGAGCCAAAATTTATAGTGGGTTGGAGGGCGTATTTTCGTGCAGAGCGAAAAATGTTAACCGGTTCTTCTGCTGTATCGCATGGCACGTACAGTAAGTGCTGGTCATTTAAATTTGGTGGCGAAAAAAGAACTTTAGTTCCACAAAGTCAAAAAAATAGCGCGATTGAGCTTCCCTCCCTAATCCAGCAGATCCATAGGCACGAACCACGACCCTTTATGCGCCCAACTTCTATGACATCCGTTTCCCGCGAGAGCACATCGCCGAGCAAGGCTGACGCATCTGAGCTGATCGAGCCTGAGCCGTTTTTGCCGTTTGACAATCAATTTATCGAGCAATTCCCCGGCGCGCCGGAGCTTGGCGCGTGTTGGTCGCCCGTCGCGCCAACGCCGGTGCAGGCGCCGCAGCTCGTGGCGTATTCGGCTGAAGTGGCTGCCTTGCTTGATCTTGACGTTGCCCATTTGCAGCATGCGCAGACCGTGGCCGTCCTGGCGGGCAATCGCATTGCGCCGGGGAGTACGCCTTATGCAACGGCTTATGCTGGGCATCAGTTTGGGCAGTGGGCTGGGCAGCTCGGCGATGGGCGTGTGATTGTGCTTGGTGAAACGGTGAATCGGGCGGGGCAGCGTTTTGAGATCCAGCTGAAGGGCGCAGGGCCGACGCCGTATTCCAGACGCGGCGATGGGCGCGCTGTGTTGCGCTCGTCTGTGCGTGAGTTTTTGTGCAGTGAGGCGATGCATCATCTGGGCATTCCGACGACGCGCGCGCTCAGCCTGGTGAGCACGGGGGATGGCGTGTTGCGCGATTTGTTGTACGACGGCAATCCGCGCATTGAACCCGGCGCCATCGTCTGCCGCGTCGCGCCTTCTTTCTTGCGCTTCGGCCATTTTCAGTTTCCCTGCCTGCGCGCTGATGCGGCTTTGCTGCGGCAGTTGCTTGATTTCACGATGCGCGTTTATTTCCCGGATTTATGGGCGCGACAAGACCCCAAGGAACGCGATGCGCAGTGGTTTTGCCAGGTGTGCGAACGTACCGCTTATCTGATGGCGCAATGGATGCGCGTCGGCTTTGTGCATGGCGTAATGAATACCGATAACTTATCGATTCTCGGCTTGAGCATCGACTACGGCCCCTACGGCTGGCTCGAAGACGTTCAGGCCGCCTGGACGCCAAACACGACGGATGCGAGCGGTCGGCGTTACTGCTTTGCGCGGCAGCCAGAAATGGCGCGTTGGAATCTCGAACGGCTGGCCGAGGCGTTGGCTTTGCTCGAGCCAGAGACAGCGTTTTGGCTGGACGGTCTGGCGCACTATGACGCTGTTTATCAACGCGAGATTGAGCGGGTATTTGCCGGAAAACTGGGCTTTCAGCGCTGGTGCTCTGACGATGATCGCTTACTCGACGATTTGTTTTTGCTGCTGGAAGAGGCTGAAGTCGACTTCACCGAGTTCTTCTGTTTACTCAGCGCGCTTTCAGTGGATGCGCTGCTCGATGCAGCTCAGCTTGATTGCCATCAGCTGGCCACTTTTTTTAAAAACGCGTTTTATCGGGAAGCTTTGTACACGCGCTTTTTGACCCCGCTCGCGCATTGGTTGATGCGCTATGTGCAAAGGATCACAGCCGATGTTGCGCAGTACGGCATAGCGGCAACGCAAACGCAACGGCAAGCCTTGATGAGGCAACACAATCCGCGTTTTATTTTGCGTAATTACTTGGTGCATGCAGCGATTGAACAGGCTGAGCAAGGCGATTTTTCGCAGGTGCATGCGCTGTTGTCCGCTGCACGTCATCCCTATGACGATCAGCATCCCGAAGCGCTGCTGGCCAAACGACCCGAGTGGGCGCGACATCAACCCGGCGCGTCGATGCTGTCTTGCAGCTCGTAGTGTGGGTAGCGCTGGTAGCGGGTTTGCTGCTCAGATGGTTTTAATGAAGCTGCTGGGGCGCGACGTGCCGTGTGCGCATTGAGCACGTCGCGCCCCTTGTTGTCAGCTGCTGTCAGCTGCTGTCAGCTGCCCGCAAAGCATAGGTGTCAGCGTAGCGGGCAGCGTTCTGTTTTATCGCCCTGTGCCGGCTCCAGCGTGTTCCGGCGGTGGTTGTAGTTCGACTACGTCATAGGCGAAACCACCC
>JAZKFR010000148.1:3799-17057 GCA_040386295.1 Pseudomonadota bacterium
ACGTATTGAACAGTCGATGGGTTGTAATAGGTATCCCGGAACCAGTTCAGCAGGGCTGTGCCATCCATCACTTCGCCATCTGCTTTGTGCACCTTGATTGCGCCTCCTGCCGGGGCGGTAAGAATAAGCGCTTTGCGCAACTCACGCTGGAAACGTAGGCCGGTGTCATCGGCTGGCTGCAAGCCATGGTGAGTCGACTGGCGGTAGGACTCGTCTAGCAGGCACTGCAAATCCGCTAGGCCGATTCCCTTTTTAGGGAGTAAGTTGAGCACGTTCTGTGGGAAGGTGTTTTCTACTTGATCATTTGCCACCGCATTCATACAGAGTCGTAGCTGGTCAGAACTCAAACGATTGTCCGCATCCGTCTGCGGTATGAACCGTTGCGCGGGGCAGCTTAATATCTGAGAGCCACTGGGTCCTATAGAAGGCATATTGATATTTCCTTAGTAATCGTTCGGTTTGTAGAGTGATTCTAAATTTAAGCGCGGCGCTGCCATTAAGGATTGCTGTTGCGGCAATCTTTGCTGATCAGTCACCTCTTGCTTAGTGGCTGTAGCGCGCTAAAAGTTCCATACGCACGCCAAAAAATCGCGCGAAGCAGCAAAATCTTGATGACATGATGACAACTAGGCTATCCAAAACGGGTAAGACAACGCGCGGCACGACCCTAAGGAATAAACGGCCAGTTGATTTGGTCGCTACGCGTCAAACCCTGCGTCAGAGCGCGACAGAGGGCGATGAACTCACTCATGCCTGAAGTATGAAACTTGCGTTTATGCCAGACAAAATGAAAATGCCGACGCAAGTTTAGTTCAGGCGTTGCAATCTCGACGAGGCTGCCACGGCGGAAGGCTTCGCGCAGCGCAAGGCGAGAAATGCAGCCGATGCCAAAGCCAAATTCCACCGCGCGTTTGATCGCCTCGGTATGCTCAAGCTCAAGCCGGATCGTTGCCTGTAAGTGATGTTGCTGTAAGGCGCGATCCAAAGTTTCACGCGTGCCCGAACCGGGTTCGCGCATGATCCACGCCTGATGTGCCAAGTCAGCCAAATCGATAGGCGTCTGCCTGAGCGCACACAGCGGATGCTGCGGCGCGCAAAACACGACCAGCTCGTCTTCAATCCAAGGCTCGACGAGCAAATCGGGGTGCCGACAAGCACCTTCAATCAAACCTAAATCCAGCTCGTAACGTGCAACCTGTTGGACGATGCTTGCGGTGTTGTGAACCTGCAAGCGCGCCTCGCCTTCTGGGTGACGCTTAAGAAAATCAGCAACGATCAAAGTGGCCAAATAATTGCCAATCGTCAGCGTCGCGCCGATGCGCAGCTTGCCGTAACCGGCGCGCCCTTCGAGCTGGCTTTCTAGACTTTGCGCACGCTCGATCAACTCCAAAGCTTGCGGCAACAGCGATTGGCCCAGCTCATTCAAACGCAAGGTTTTACCTACCCGGTCAAATAGCTGCGTGTCGTACTGCCGCTCCAGCTCGCCCAGCGCCGTACTCGCGGCCGATTGAGATAAGGCAAGCGCTTTGGCTGCACGCGAGACGCTTTCTTGGCGGGCAATGGCGACAAAGACGGCCATTTGGCGCAGGGTAAATTTGATATGCACGAAACAGATATGAGTTATTCAAACAATCTATTTTACAGATAGATGGCGGTGAAATATCATTCTGCCCGTTCCCTTATTCTGTCTCGAGCCAAACCATGAGCAATTTCTCTACCGAACGCGTCCTCTCGATTCACCATTGGAACGAGAGCCTGTTTAGCTTCCGCACCACGCGCGACCCCGCTCTACGTTTCATTAACGGACAATTCGTCATGATCGGCCTGCGCTTAAGCGAGCGTCCGCTAACGCGCGCCTACAGTATCGCCAGCGCGAATCATGACGAATACCTGGAGTTTTTCAGCATCAAAGTGCCAGACGGTCCGCTGACGTCGAAACTACAGCATCTCAAAGTCGGCGATGAAATCGTCGTCAGCCGCAAACCAACGGGAACACTGGTCTTGCGCGACCTGAAACCGGGCAAAAATCTTTACATGCTGGCAACAGGCACCGGTCTAGCCCCGTTCATCAGCCTGATTCAAGACCCAGAAACCTACGAACGATTTGAGAAAGTCGTGCTGATTCATGGCGTGCGTTGGGTCAGTGAATTGGCTTATAACGACTTCATTAGCCGTGAATTGCCCAGCCACGAATTTTTTGCCGAGATGGTTCAAGACAAACTGATCTACTACCCTACCGTCACGCGCGAACCCTTCCACAACCAAGGCCGGCTCACCCACTTAATCGAAAACGGCAAACTCGCGCTTGATACCGGCATGCCACCGCTTGATCCGGCGCAGGATCGGGTGATGATTTGCGGCAGCCCGGCGATGCTGAAAGACTGCTGTACCCTGCTCGATCAACGCGGCTTTGAAGTCTCACCGCATATCGGCGCAATGGGCGACTACGTGATCGAACGGGCATTTGTTGAAAAATGAGCCCAGCGCGAAGCCAAGCTGTGATCACGACTAGCCCGCCAAACCACCGGCCAGCCTCGTCGGAACAATATTAGGTTGACGCAGGGGCTGCAGAAACCTTATTCAGCAGCCCGTAGCCACCACAGCAAGCACTGAGAACACAACGGGCAAAATGAGCAAAAAATATTTTGGCACAGACGGTATTCGCGGACGCGTCGGCACCTTGCCGATCACGCCAGACTTTGTCATGCGCCTCGGCTACTCCGCCGGTAAAGTGTTTGTCAAACATGAGCTTGCGCGTGGCCATTTAAAAGCGAGCGAACGCCCAGCGGTATTGATCGGCAAGGACACGCGAATTTCCGGCTATATGCTCGAGGCAGCTCTAGAAGCAGGCTTCTCGGCAGCGGGGGTGGACGTCTGCTTGGTCGGCCCGATGCCCACGCCCGCTGTGGCCTATCTGACACGCGCTTTGCGTTTGCAGGCCGGGATTGTTATTTCTGCCTCGCACAACCCTTTCCACGATAACGGAATCAAATTTTTTTCAGCGCACGGCAGCAAATTGCCCGACGCATTAGAAGCCGAAATCGAGGCAGGCATAGACGGCGCACTAAATTGCGCGCAATCGGCTCAATTAGGGCGGGCTAGACGGATAGACGACGCGGCTGGACGATACATCGAGTTCTGTAAAAGCACCTTCCCTAGCCATCTTGATTTACGTGGCCTGAAAATCGTCGTCGATTGCGCACATGGCGCTGCCTACCATATTGCGCCCCATGTCTTGCACGAGCTGGGTGCCGAGGTCAGCAGTATTGGCACAGAGCCGAACGGCCTGAACATCAACGATCAGGTAGGCGCAACGGCGCCCAGCGCGTTACGCAACGCCGTGCTCGCGCAACAAGCAGACCTAGGCATCGCTTTGGACGGTGACGGCGACCGCGTCATGATGGTTGATGCTGCCGGCAAACTCTACGACGGCGACGCCCTGCTCTACGCCATCGTGCGCAACCGACTGCAAGACGAAGCCATCGCCGGTGTTGTCGGCACGGTGATGAGTAATTTAGCGCTAGAGCACGCTTTTGCCCGGCTGAACATCCCATTTACACGCTCTGCGGTGGGCGACCGCTGTGTTCTAGAAGCGCTACGCGCTAAAAACTGGCGTTACGGCGGCGAAAACTCGGGGCATATCCTTTGTCTCGATCACCACAGCACAGGCGACGGCATTATTTCAGCCCTGCAAGTGCTTTACGCACTGCGCAGAAAGCAAAGCAGCCTGCAACAGCTGCTCGCAGATTTGACGCTCTATCCACAAGTGCTGATTAACGTTCCCATCGATAAAGGCTTTTTGTGGGCAGACGATGCCCATATCGCTCAAGCCTTAGGCGAGGCAGAAAAGGCAATGGGGCAAGAGGGACGAGTCTTATTGCGCGCCTCTGGCACCGAGGCCGTTCTACGCGTCATGGTCGAAGGACGTGATGCCGAGAAAGTCAGCGCCAACGCCGAGCGCTTAAGCGCAGCCATACGCTCAGCCGTAGCTCATTGAGCACAATACATTAGCAACGGAACACGACGATGAGCCGCAGAGCGGCTGTAGCAGGGCAGGTACGGAAGACGACGGATTGGTTTAATCGGTCTGTGAATGACGCATACGCACTGGAATGAATCACTAGCCGTGCGCCGCAGAAGCATCAAATTCGGCAACACAGCGACAGCACAGAGCGCGTCGGGCGACACATCAGAGCGCCACAGAGACAGAAGACAGCGCAAACTCTCAAGGAACATCGCCGGGACAAGCATTCGCTTAAGCCAGAGCGCTCAGATGGCGTTAATTAGGCTTTGGTAGGCGCTGATTAGCGCGGCTTTCGGCGACGCCGATCATTGTCCGTCAATTCTTTACGACGGTCATTGTCGCCAAGCCAAGTGGCGTTTCCGTCAATCTCTATCGTAACGGGCATTCTGCGTCGGTCAGAAGGCGCCAAATAATTGCGCCGTTCGCCACCGCTCTTCCACACCACATCCGTTGCCGCTTCATCTTTTTCTGCTGCATTTTTCAGCTCAGCACTGGGGAAATTAACCGGGTTACCCGCACTGCCTGTGCTAATGCCGACTCGTCCAATCGCATTCTCGATGGCTCTAATTTGTGTTTCGACATCACTTTCAACCACCCCAATGTCGCTCACTAGGGTGCAAGCTCCCGGACGCAGCCTAGGATCCATCTCGACATCGAGCACCTCCAGATTCGGACAAAGCTTAGCCAACTCCTCAGCTGCTGCACGAATCTCATCGTAGTTAGACGGGCCAACACGCACCGTCGCCAGCGACTGTTTGCGCAAGGCCTTCAAAGCGCCCACCACGGCAATACGGGTCCGCTCAAAATCGTCGAAATCACCCACAATTTTGCGCACTGCGTTGGCGACAACGCCGATCAGCTCCTTCTCAACCCCAGACAAATACAAGTCTCGGCGCGCTACAGCGTCAATGATCAATTGCGACTGCTCACTACGCGCCGCACTCTCTCCCGCCGCAAAACCACGCGCGCGCTCCTCGCTGGCCGAAACGCGCGCCATCGCCAACATCGCGTCGGCATGCACACGAGTGCGCGCCAACAAGGCATCGCCTTTCGCCCAAAGGCTGGCTTCTTCACGCCGCACGATTTTACCTTCGGGTATTAGTTGTAAATACGGCTCGGTAGTCATTGCGCTTCCAATTCGCGAAATAGGCGTCGGACAAGACTAAACAAGGTGCTATAGGGCGGCAGCTGTACAGGAAGGTCGGGCAAATTGTCCCAGACCACGGGTAACTTTAAGCGCAGACGCGACCAGAGATCAGGGCGCGTTTGCTCGATCAAGGCTTGCAAACCACGCAAGCCGCTCAATTCGATTGCATTCATGATTTGCTCTGCGCCGAACTGCTGCATAGGTAAGCCATGCGCGCCCAAAAGCAAAGCGCGTTCCATTTGAAAATCATACAGTTCAGCGCCAAGCGCCGCACGATAAGCTTGCACTTCGGCACGACTGATCACATGCCGGACTTCACCGGCAGCAAGGATGACGCCCAAATGCCGGGCAAAGCGTAGCAAATTAGCGGCTGGCAGTAATAAAACAGACCGCACGACAGGGTCTGCGCAATCTTCATCTAACGCGGTTGGATTCAGAGCAAAGTGCTGCATTAAATGTTGCGACAGAAAGCGATGCGCACGCTGTCCGCGTGGCTGCCAGGACGAGTGCAACGGCAAAGACTGTGCCATTTGACATGGCGACACATCACAGCTGATCAAAACATGAAAAGCTGTCCGTGCCTGGAGTTTAGTCAGTACCTCGGACTGGATGGTCATTGAGAACCCTAATCCTAGTTTGCTAAGGGTTTATTCCGTTTTTTTAGGTCGCAAACGCTTCATCACGGCAGCTGCCGTCGACACACCACCGTGCGGCAAGCTACGCTGAAAGAAAACAAATAGCAGCGCAGCCATCGCGAGCAAGATCACCACCGTCAAGGTCACGAGCAATGCGCGCAAGCCCGGCGCAGAGTCTTGTTCAACGCGGAATAGCAGCACCGTATCCCATTGCAAAGGCGCGTCGATATTGGTGGTTTGACGCGCCGGAACCAAGATAACGCTGACCTTATCCTCACTCAAACCGGAAATACTATTGGTCACTAGCGTTCGTACCTGAGGCACGACAGATTCGACTGCTGAACCACGGCGATACTTGATAAACACTGAGGCCGAAGAAGGCACGGTAGGGTCGCCCGGCGCGACGCGCTCGGGCAAAACGACGTGCACTCTAGCCGCTATGACATCGTCAATTTGCGATAAGGTCTGTTCCAACTCTTGTGATAAGGCAAATAAATAGCGAGCGCGTTCTTCCAAAGGCGAAGAAATAAGATTCTCTTTTTTAAACACATCGCCCATACGGGCGTGTCTTGGTCTCGGCAAACCTCGTTCGCGCAGCACCTCGATTGCTCTAGCCACTTTGGCCTGCTCAACGTTGATACTCACGCCCTCTTTAGAATGGACTTTACTCGCGCTAATCGCAGCGCCCAACAGTGCACCCAGAGCTTCGTTTGCCTCCGCTTCGGACAGGCCGCTGACCAATTCAACTTGGCCACCACAGCCAGCCAAACAACACGCCAAAGCAAGCATGCCCAGCCATGAGCGCAGCGTAAGTAAGCCACGCGTCGTCAAAACATTGAGTGAATAGCCCAGACCCAGCCCACGGTGAATCATTGGGTGCGTACCAGCTGATCAACGTCTTGCGCCGATTTACCAATGGCCTTGCCAATCGCTTCGTACTGAGCGGAAACCGTCACCATTTTCCATTGCACCTGCAGCGCCTGCGTCATCGACAGATCGCCGTCATTGGCACCCGTGACATTGCTTGCATCTTTCCACGCGGTGCTAATTTCTGCTCCGGCACCTTGTAACGAACGTAGGATCGTGTCGCCCAGGGTATTCCCGGCGCCCGTGGGCAGCACAGAGCTCAGGTTTGCACTGGCTTCGGGAGCACTTACTTGCTTATCTTTTCCTGCCAGCAGACGCGAGAACGCCTCAGCATCAACGCTGGTCACCGGAGCGACGTCGCCCTGGATCTTTTTGCTTGACCAAGGTAGTGCAGTATCAATGCTTTCTAAAATATTTTCGGGCATTTTGACTCTCCAGATCAGCTATCTACCATCAATAAATTAGCGCAGAAGCCAAAGCGCATCCAAGCTAAGCGCTACAACACAATATTTTTATGCCAACCAGGGTGCAACGGAGACACACCGCGATCGATTTCTTCGCACAAGGTGTTCGCCAGATTGACCACTTGCGCATCAGCTTGTTTCTTCAGCACGTCAACGCAAACCTCACGACTCTGCTCGCGCTGCTCAGACAAAAACAGTGCCAAACCACGAAACGCAAGCAATTCCGAGCTTTCTGGTCGCTCAGCTAAAGCCGTGTCGAGCAAAGTCAGCGCAGCATCGTTGGCGCCTCGTGACATGGCCGCTAAAGCCAAGCCAATCACTGGATAATCCGCGTTTGGACGAAACCGTCGTAGCGCATCAAAAATTAAGACAGCCGCGTTGAGCCGGTTGCGCCGTACCGCAAGGAATCCTATATCAGCAAGCAGCTGAGCGGTTTCTGCTGTCAGTTTAAAACTGCCCATAGAACCCACTTCTTCGCCTTGCGCTAGCTCGTCACCCTGCACTTTAGGCAGCTCTGGAGATTTTTTTGCAATCATTGCATTACCCAAAAAATGAACCTTACAACTATTTAGTGGCAAAGGAATTCATTTCGTTGCATTAAAAATGGATTTTTTACTGTGTCCTACCAAAATCGAACACGGGACAACAAAAAAACAAGGCCGGAAAAGCTCGTGAAACGGGGTAAAGCAAGCATCAGAAGAAAGCCAAAAAAGCCAGCCCGAGCCTAGTCGGTCGCAGGGGGGCATTCCTGCAGCTTTGCCAAACACATTTGATCTTAGCTCAATGCGTATCAGGCAAATTGCCCTCTGCCCCGGGCTCAAGCTCAGCTTGTCCGCCCACCGTAATGCCCAGCTTACGAATTCGGTAGTACAAGGTTTGCGCTGGCAAATTAAGCGCCGCGCTGGCTTGCTGAATCGAACCACAGGCATAACGCAAGGCGGTCATGATGGTGGCTCGCTCAAAATCTTGTACTGCGTCGCGCAATGAAAACAAAGTCGAGGCTTGCTTAATATCAGGCAGTACTTTGAGGCCTAGCACCGCTCGCTGGGCGCAAGATTTAAGCTCGCGGATGTTGCCTGGCCAAGGATGACTGAGCAAACTGGCGGCAAAAAATGGGCAGTAAGCTGTTTCTGGAACCGGTTTGGCGTAAAACTCGGCGGCCTGCCGTACAAACAGATCAAACAAGGGAAGCACCTCGACCAAACGTTCTCTGAGCGGCGGAATAACAAACTCCACAACGTTAAGCCGATAGTACAAATCCAACCTGAATGCGCCAGAAGCGGCCAAACTCCCTAGGTGCGTCTTAGTCGCGGTAATGACGCGAAAATTGCTTTTGATCGGACGATTACCGCCTAAACGCTCAATCTGCCGTTCTTGTAAAACACGCAAAAGCTTTGCCTGTAAGTTGAGCGGCATGCTTTCAATTTCATCCAGGAAGACCGTACCGCCATCGGCGTACTCCAGCTTCCCAATACGCACCCGTGCTGCACCGGTAAAAGCGCCTGCCTCACTGCCGAATAACTCGCCCTCGAACAGGGCTTCAGGAATACCGGCACAGTTGATGGCGACAAACGGACCCTTACGCCCCGAAATCGCGTGTAAATATTTGGCAAATTGATCTTTACCCACCCCGGTCTCGCCCATCAGGACGACATCAACCGGTAGCGGAGCAATTTGCCTAGCAACGCGCTTTAAAGCCATGACCGACTCGCCAATGCCGGCAAAAAGCGGGTCTTGCTCACTACAACCGTAGAGATCACCAGAAAGACCTACGCTAGGTCGGCTAGTGCTCTCAGATGCAGTGCGTTCGCGCGCGACGGCCATCTTGTCCTCATAAACATGCGTATCAACCGCCGCCGCAAAGCCGTCGTCATGCGTTACCGACAAAGAACCTTTGCCAAATTGAAGAATTGGCTTGTCTGCTTGATCCATGATTTAACCTCTTTTGCGCCAAGCTCGTTCTGGATATCCATCCGCATACTATAGCTTTAGCGCTATCAACGTCCACGTAGAAAAACTCAAATCTGCTGACTTCGCCTTAATCGCAGCGAATACAAAGCGTAGTGCACCTCGCTTAGACGACTGGACTATGCCTACTCAGCTTTCACCGACGTAGTGCACGGGAGCAACATCGCATCACCGTAACTAAAAAAACGGTAGCCGCGCCGGATGGCGTGTTGATAGGCCGTGCGGATCGCCGCAACCCCGGCAAAAGCCGACACCAGCATAAGCAAAGTTGATTTCGGCAAATGAAAATTGGTGATCAACTGATCGACAACGCGGAAACGGTAGCCCGGGGTGATGAAAATTTGCGTTTCGGCGGCACCTGCCAGCAAGGTGCCGCTTTGCGCAGCCGCTTCTAGGGCACGTAAACTCGTCGTACCCACCGCAATCACACGCCCACCCCGTTCACGCGTACGCGCAATCGCCTCGACGGTTGCCGACGGAATATCAAAACGCTCCGCATGCATCTGATGCTCGGCTAAATTATGGACACGCACAGGCTGGAACGTCCCGGCTCCGACATGCAAAGTCAGCCAAGCAAGCTCAACTCCGTGGCCCAGCAGCTGCGCCAGCAAAGCTTCGTCAAAATGCAATCCCGCTGTAGGCGCCGCCGCTGCGCCTGGGTTGCGGGCAAACACGGTTTGATAACGCGCCTCGTCTACAGCCTCCGGCGCGTGTTGAATATACGGCGGCAGCGGTAGACGACCATGCTCTTCAAGCAATTGTGACAAATCACCAGCGCTAAGCAATTCAAGCAAAAAGAATTCTGCCTGCGCGCCGGTACGTGCCAAGACACGCATTTGAATTGCCTCGTTAAGCCAAATCAAACTACCAGGCTTAGGCGACTTGCTGGCACGAATCTGCGCGACAGCATGACGTGCGTCGACAATGCGCTCAACCAGTAGCTCAATTTTCCCACCGCTCTCTTTGCGACCAAACAAACGCGCCTTGATCACGCGCGTATCGTTAAAAATCAATAAGTCACCGGCACTAAGTAATTGAGGCAAATCGGCAAACGAGCTATCGTGCAGCACGCAAGGCTCGGCTGCGCCGTGTGGCGGGACAAGCTGCAACAAGCGACTCGCTGTGCGCTCTGAACTAGGGTGCTGCGCAATCAGCTCGGGGGGCAATTGGAAATCAAAGTCGCTCAAGGTCAACATAAAAAATGTTCAATTTTAGTTTATTCACTCGCCACAGCAAGCTTGCCATGGCTCAAAAAGGCACAACGCAAAGCGAGCGCAGCCGGCGCAGCAAGGTCGACAAGTATAGGATTGCCTGGCAAGAAGGCGCTAGAAAACCGGATAAAGCCAGGATCCAGGCACTCTGGCTACAGAAAAAAACGCACCTGGTATCAGCCAGGCAGCATGAAGCGCTTGTCGGTCAGCGACGAATCGAGGATAATCCGGCCTCTTCTAGAAGGCGCTACTAGGCACACAGTTATTGTCGTGCGCTAGTCAAAGCTGACTAAGTTAGGCCGAGATGGCGGAATAGGTAGACGCAGCGGACTCAAAATCCGCCGGTGGTGACACCATGGGGGTTCGATTCCCCCTCTCGGCACCAAGCCTCATGTAATCCCAATTTACGCCAGCAAAGCAGCCAGCGCCGCCTTGGCTTCGCTGTGATTGTTCCGAATAGCGAACTGCTCGACAAATAGCGCCTCACCCCTCCGCAGCGCCAAACCAAGCTAGTTTCTTCTGCAAACTGACCACGCTACCGACAATAATCAGCGCAGGCGCACTAATACGCTCCGATTTCATCCGTTGCGCGAGTGTAGCCAAATCAGCAGTGAGCACCCGCTGACGCGCAGTACTCCCGTTCTCCACGACGGCGGCAGGATGTGTTGGTGGCAATCCATGCGCCATCATTTGCGCGCAAATTTTGTCTGCGCTCCCCACCCCCATGTAAAAAACAACCGTCTGCCTAGGGTGCACCAAACTGCGCCAATCAAGATCAACGCTGCCGTCTTTCAAGTGCCCGGTGGCAAAAGTCACGATCTGCGCATGCTCGCGGTGGGTCAAAGGGATCCCCGCGTAAGCGGCGCAGGCCGTCGCCGCAGTCACGCCGGGAACCACCTCAAAAGGAATGCCGAAAGCAGCTAAGGTCTCAATTTCCTCGCCACCACGGCCAAAATTGTAAGGGTCACCGCCTTTTAAGCGCACAACACTTTTCCCCGCGCGGGCTAGGCGCACCAGCAGGAGGTTAAGCTCCTCCTGCGGCAGGGTATGTTTTGAACTTTCTTTGCCCACGTAAATTGTTTCGGCATCGGCGCGCGCCAAAGCAAGCACCCCTTCGGCGACCAAGTGATCATGCACGATCACATCGGCCAGACCAATCAAACGGGCAGCACGCAAGGTCAACAGATCAAGCGCACCGGGCCCACTGCCAACGAGGTAGACGGTTGCGGGTAAAAGAGGAGGGGACACTGAGCTAATTTCCTTAAACGAGGGAAATCCCAAGTCGCCTTAACAGCGGAACACAACACCCAGGCCAAACACGGCACCCTTTGTTGTAAGCAAGCCAGGACGACAGGGCATGGCTTTTAAAGCCGACGAGAAAGCCTCTGATCATCTGCTTAAAAAAGGCCAGCACTGATCATGCGGTTCATCAAGATGCCAGCGGGCAACCAAACCACTAAATCGTCAAACTCAGTCGCAGCGGCTGCGCTAGGAGGATGAAAAACGAAGTCGGTATCGCCGTCCCGGTTCTCGACCTCACCCGGGGCAGTCGGTACTGGGTTAGTGCCGCCGCTGCTATTAGATGCACCGAAACCGTTTTTGCCGTGAGAAACAATGATGGCAGGTGTTGAATTAGCAAGATTTAGTCCGCAACCCGTGTCAGCAGAGCACACCGCCAACGGGGAGTCCGGGGTCGCCAAAGTAAATCCTGCGACACTGTTCGCGTAATTTAAGTCGACACGGTAACGAAAACGATTGCCCCAAGCGTCTTCCTGGCCAAGCCCCAAAGTGGCCCAAGGAATACCTCCCTCTGGCTGAACGCACACGCCCGTCGCGACGACCCTATTCTCGAGCCCGTCGTCGTCGGTATCGGGGCAGGGCAAATAAGGCTTCTGGTCATTGGCTGGATGACTAGCCGCGAAGCCGATGAGCGCTTCAACGAGGTCGGCCATTTGCTTCTGCGTATCGTTGTAAGCGCGTAGATCACGCTGCGCTGACAACGTGATCAGCATGCCGCTAAGCAGAAGTCCGACGATGACCAGCACAATCGCCATTTCGACCAGCGTGAAGCCACGGCCTCGATTCTGCATAACTAATTTCATGGCGGAGAGCAGGTGAGATCTAGCGTCATGTTTTGCGTGATGCAAACAAATTTATCATTGCCGACCAGGCTCGAAAATTTTCCGAAAGTCGACGCATCAACGGGGTCTGCTTGCAGCGCAGTCACATTGACCCCTTCCAAGTAATTGCTCAGATTATTTTTATCGTCCAGAGTAGCGCGTGACTGCCCAGACAGGGGGGCGCCAGCGAAGATAACGACCGCGGCAAATGGGCCAGCACCGTCGACGGAAATACAGTCCGCGCCAGACGGTGCGCACTCGCTCCCCGTACTCGGCGCCTTTGCCTTGAAAGGGGACGAGACGGCATAGAAAAAGTGATCCTTCCACTTATCCCACCAGCCATGCTGGCTAGCCTTGTTATTATCGATCGGCGTATCACCACCCGAGACCTTCTTCCAAGATGCCGGACAGTGTTCATTCGTGAGCAATCTGCAGCCAGTCCCTGAGCACGGGGTATTGAGCCAGGAACCCAGAACAAACTGAGTCCCCGGAGGCCCCTGAGCAGAAATATCATCCTGAGTATTCTTAATCGTGAAAGGAACTCGCCCAGCCTGCAAAATGCGTTGATCTGCAAATTCATCGTTTTTAAAGCGATCGGGCACCGCCGTAGCCAAGGCTAAAGGTGCCGCCCAAGGCAGGCGCTTCTTACCATTAGCATCCGCTTCAAGGTTCGTGAAATTAACCAGGCAATCAGCAATACTCTGCGCCAGAGCGGGCGTCCCCGTAGGCGGAAACACTGGATCAAAAAGGCTGCTTGCAAAATCTGCCCTGCGCTCAATGCCGCGCCGCGCATCAAACAGCTCATCGCGCGTAATCCATACC
>JAZKFR010000149.1:0-11097 GCA_040386295.1 Pseudomonadota bacterium
TTGTTGTTCCCGCCATGCGCTTGGGTTGTTTTTTAACTTAACACAGTAAGATTAGGCGCTATCAAACCTCTATCGTCAAACAAGAAGAACGCGGTGATCGTCTGAGTCGGGTTCGCACCTTTAACGATGTGGCTCACACAGAAAGTCTGAATGCCTTAGAAAGTCAAGCTTTGTTGAAACAAGTAGGCGGGATTATGAATCTTCGAGGCCCCGTAACAACCACCTGGGACACGCCCTGCCACACTGCGGAGGTTTTGAAAAGATTGAGTCCGCAGCGTGAGCTTTGGGATGGCTTTCAAATTTGGGACGGCGTTCAAATTGCCACAGCAGGGCTACCCAAAGAGCAAATAAGCTCATTACTCGACGCACTGCCGCCTAAGCAACAACTTCAGAGAGGAGCACAAGAGAGGAAAATGCAACGCGAGGCAGAGCTGCAACTGAATATCAATATTTGACCTTGAGTCCAGAAATCGCAATGGCTCAGGTGCGTCGGTAATCCCCCCACAGGCTAGCGTTGATCAGAAATAGCATTTTCTCGTAGAGGAGATTCTGCTTGAAGAAGAATCGTCACGACAAAGAGACCGACGATTCGTTTGGCCTGTACCCTCTTTAGCGTCAGCGCAACCTGCTACCACTACGAGGCCAAGAAAAATGTGGAGAACGCACAAATTGCCGACGGCTTGATCCTGCTGACAAACAAGCAGCGTAACCGGGGCTTCGGGCCCTGCTCCCTCTATCTGCGCAAGGTCAAAGGATTCGGTTGAAATCACCAGCGGGTGTATCGCATCTACAAAAAATCAGCGGATGTACAACTACACTCACACCGCCCACACATGACCTTGGGCGGGTACTGCCCAAGCCCGTCTTGAGTCGTGGGCGATTGTAAGGGCAGCGCGCTTGGCTTTTTGCATGGCGTTGTGTCACAGCCAAGTCCACCTGCAAGGCGGCTTGTTTTTGCCGATCCCATCGATCCCAGTTATAATTGCGGGCTTATTTTTTACAGATTAATTTTCGGAACGAATTATGAAAACCGCTCAAGAACTCCGCGTTGGCAACGTCTTTATGGTCGGTATCGAACCGATGGTGGTGCTCAAAACCGAATACAGCAAATCAGGCCGTAACGCCTCGGTGGTCAAAATGAAAATGAAGAACCTGCTGACCGGTTCGCCGAGTGAAACGGTTTATCGTGCCGACGACAAATTCGACGTGGTTCAGCTTGAGCGCAAAGAAGTCACCTATTCGTATTTCGCCGATCCGCTCTACGTATTTGTCGACGCCGATTACGACCAATACGAAATCGAAGCCGAAAACATGTCCGAAGCGCTCAGCTACCTAGAAGACGGCATGCCTTGTGAAGTTGTTTTTTACAACAGCAAAGCGATTTCAGTTGAGCTGCCGAACAGCCTAGTGCGTGAGGTCGTCTACACCGAACCCGCCGTCAAAGGCGACACCTCAGGCAAAGTCATGAAACCCGCCCGCCTCGCCACTGGCTTTGAACTCCCCGTCCCGGCCTTCGTCGAAATCGGCGACAAAATCGAAATCGACACCCGCACCAACGAATACCGCGCACGCGTTAAATAAGCATCGTCGCAAGCACACCCGGTATCTAAGTCTGGCTCAGACACCGGGTGTAGTTACCGTCTGCTTTGCTCAAGACGGTAAACCCCAGACTCCCCCAGACTCCCCCACACTCAACTGCCGGACAAGGCAGCACAAAGGCGCAAGCGCACAGCAAGTTCTGACGCAAGCCGCTGCGCTCTACCCACAAACAACGCTAGTGCACAATTTTTAATTGCGGATACCGAGAGCGCAAAGCCGACAAAACTCGCTCAGGAACAGCCGGACAACCAGTCAAATCGAGCAGCCTAAGGTTTTGAAAAGCATTGGGGTGCTCTGCAAGCACTTCGATATCGACGGGCGCCTGAAGAAGGCAACGCGTGAGCAAATCGTCACTCGGTTCAAAGATAGAGGAGTTAGGTGGATCAGCTTCTAGTGTCATCTGATCGTTTGAAAAGGGCACGCGGCGAGCAGAAAGCCGGTCATTCGAGAAAGCATTATTTGCGGATTGCGCTCGCACCTCCTGATACAGGGTGTAGGCTCGCTTGTACTTATGAGTGAGCTTCCCCGCATGCCAAACTGTCAAGCCCGAAAGCCTAAGATATTTAAGCGACGAGCATATTCCAAGCAAAGGTACTAGCGAGAGATTCCGACAGAAACTTAAGTCAAGACGTTCCAAAACTGGAGTCTCAACTAGTTTTGGAGATAAGCGAAAAACTGGAGCCTCAGCTGGTTCTGCACCTAACAAAAACTGAGCCTGCCGAAGATCAAGAGCGCGCAGCTTAAAGGCGGCAAAAGGGAACCTACCCTGATAGATAAAAGAACCGAACATCGCCCCTACGACGGTTGCCGTGTCTGCAGAACTGAACCCTGCGATAGCACTTAAATCGATTGCTGTGACACCCTGCCTGACTTTCTCAAAGAGTGCTTTACTAGCTTCTGCTGTGAATGCACGCCATGGCGTCAGCCTCCCCTCGACTCGCCGGAACTATCAAAGCATCACAAAGATCACGCCGCGCTTCGTTCTGAACTGCCCACCGAGTCTGCATTTCTTGTGCTTCACTCGCACGCGGCTTTGCCAGAGCAACGACAGTACCAACCTCTCCGTTAAAAAAAGACACCTCAAGCAGCGCCCGCCCTTCTTCAAGCGTCAATGGCTGCTCTAGTGTTTTAAATTGAGCCAGCAAACGACGGATCTCTAGCGCGCCTTCACGCAGGGTCTCAAGCGTGCTGTGCTGCGTGTTTTGTGCAGCGAATGCTTTGTCGAGCTGCGCCAACAATGCTGTCCGCTCCGCTGACGCAGCCGCCACCGGACTGGTAACACCACGCATCGCAGAGACAAAACTCTGAAAACTCTGAAATCCTTGGTAAAACCCAGATAGATTGAGGCTACTGATAGAAGGGGGAGGTAAATGAAGCCCCATAAAATCGTCTCCGAGTGAAAGTAACAAAATGAAAACGCTTGATAAATAACCCGCTGCGCTCTATCCAGAAACAGCGCGAAACAACGTCAGTGCAAAATTTCTATTTCTATTTCCAATTGCGGATATTGAGTCTGCAAATCCACCAAGAACTGGGGAAAAATAGCCTGACCAGCAGTCAAACCAAGCGACTTAAGATTTTGAAAGGCATTGGGGAACGCTGTAAAAATTGCGGGGTGGATAGGCACGTTCAGCACGCAATCTTCAACCAGCATCCTTTCAGGCTCGCAGAGAGAGAGCACTTCGTAATCGCTAGGGGAGTGATAAAGGAAAAAAGAACCCTGGCCAAAAGAGCTCCAGCCGCCTCGGCGCGCAAATTCATCTTGCCGCACTTTTGCATAAGCTTGTTCCGTCTCTGCGCTTAACAAGCGAACTAGATGATCCACCTGCGCTTGAGAAAGAGCATCTGGGCCATCAACCCCCTCAGGAAGCGAGAGTTTGAGGCACTCAAAGCATTCAGCAAATCGCAACAAAGCGACGGCTGAAAGATGCTTACAGCCAGTCAAATCAAGACGAGTGACATTTTCTACCTGATGCAGAAAAAACTGAGCACTTTTAAGATCAAGACCGCTCAAGTTAAGCCTAAGCTTCTTCGCTGAACACCCCTTAAGCAAAACGAACAGATCCTTCATGACCTCCGCTGTTTGTTCAGCACTCAGCGCTGCGAGACTGCTTAAATCGATCTCTTTCAGGATGCCTTGCTCGGCTTTTGCCCGAAGCGCTTGTTTAATTCGATCTGTTAATACAAGCCGTGATTTACCTGAATCTTGAGGCAGACCCAGCGCAACACGCGTGAGCATCGTAGGCTTTACGGTAAGGCAAGCTGCAAGCGGTGGATTGGGGCAATCGAAAGACTCCCTATTAAAAGGCGCTAATTCGCCTCCGGCACTGCGGTAGATCAGCTCGCGGATCTCTGGCGGGATACGCCTGAGATCCGCCTGTTGATCGGGGTGCTCGACTTCCGAGAACCCACTGTCGCCGGTCAATCTGGCGGCACACTGCAAATCGTGCTGCCCGCCGTACACAGCGGCATATACCTTGGCCTGTGCGGACAGAAAATCGCCCAACCATACCATTTGCTCGTCTAGCAAAGAATCACAAAGATTACGCCGCGCTTCATTCTGAATTGCCCAATGAATCTGCACCTCTTCCGCCTCAGTCTCGTTCGGCTTTGTAAGGGCAACGAGACAACCAGTATTTTCGTCAAAAAAAGACGCCCTAAGCAGCATCCGCACGTCTTCATGCGTCAATGGCTGACCTAGCTTCTTAAACTGAACCAGCAAACGACGGATCTCTAGCGCGCCTTCACGCAGTGTCTCAAGCGTGCTGTGCGACGTGTTTTGTGCAGCGAATGCTTGCTTGAGCTGCGCCAGCAGTGCTGGCCGATCCAAGGCAGAAGCAACCGGACTGGTAACAGGTCTAATACGAAGCGCAGAAGGCTCCAATATGGGTTTACCAAAGGGCGGAAAAGTAGTTGGCATCAGATTTCCTCTGAGCGAAAGTAAAAAATGAAAGCGCTTGATCATTAGTGTTTCAGCCAGGCAAAACGTTCCCTCGCGCGGATTGTTTTTTTCAAGCCAGCAAAATAGCAAGCAGGGTCACGCAAAAAATCACCCGCCTGCTTGGCTCATCTCAAAAACGAGGATTTTTCGCCGCCATAGCAAGGCAAACTCAGCTCGTGACACTGCCGAGGGCAGAACTGCCTGGCGCAGTTAAAGCAGGATGTCTCGCTTGAGAAGTGTGGAGTGGGTGGGAAGTCGGTCGATAAGCCGGGTTCTGTCGTGGGCAGCCATTCCTCTAGGCATGCTGTTACCAGCATGCTCAAGCAGCCTACCCGGAAGCAGCGCGAGCCACGCCAATGCTTCCCTATTTGGCCTTGCTCCGAATGGGGTTTACCTTGCCGTCCGTGTTACCACGTGCGCGGTGCGCTCTTACCGCACCGTTTCACCCTTGCCTGATCCAGCCAAACTTTAAGTCTGACGACGCAAAATTTGGCACGGCCATCGGCGGTCTGTTCTCTGTTGCACTTTCCGTCGCCTTCACCTTGCGGTTTATAGCGCCCGGTCGTTAACCGGCATTCTGCTCTGTGGAGCCCGGACTTTCCTCTCGGCTCAGGTCGGAACCCTTGCCCAGCGGCTGCCTAACCAACTTCCCGCCGGGATTGTACGCTGGTACGCTGTTTAGTAGGACTCTGGGCGATCAGACAACGTGCTTGCTTGCGTGCTACTGGGAGTACTGGGAGTACTGGGAGTACTGGGACTACTTGCAGGCGCCGAATTGCTCGAACTGCTCGAATTGTTCGGAATAAGCGCACTGTTTGAATCGCCCTCGGCGCGCTCTGCACTCGTTGGCGCGGCGACGTCGGTCTGGCCAGCGTCGGGAGGCAGCACTAAGTCTGGACTGGCGGCAGCGCTGGCGCGTGGCGCTGGTACAAAAGCCAAGCTACCGTCTTGGTTTTTAAAAGTGCCGACCAAGGCGCCCAGTCCGTCTTCGGGGACTGACTCGAGCTTGGCAAAACCGTCGCAGTTGCGTGTCTCAACGACATACAAATGCTCTTTTTGCTTCAAGATCCAAGCGTTATTGCCTGGCGAATAAACTTCAAACTGGGCGTCTAGCGCAGCGCTTGGGAGCGCGTGTCGCCGCATGCAGCTCGGCATACGCGCGGCAACGAGCGTGTAATTGGCTGTTTTATCCCAAAAAAATCGTTGCTCTCGAATCAAGGTCAGCGCGTGGTCGCTGGTATCAATTTGAAAAGCGGCGCGCTGATCAGAACAAGCCGCGAGCAGGGGCAGCAGTAAGAGCAAAAATCCCCGACGAATTTTTTTTAATGAGCACGATGACAACAATGACAACACAAACCTTCTCCTCGCCAAACTAGATTGATCGAGCACACAAATAATCCATAACAACTGCGCTACCCCGATTACCGCGCAGCGATTTGCCAGCTGAGTTCTTCGCCAGCGCCTAAAGGAATCAGCGTATCACCTTCAACGTAGGGATAAACAGAGGGCACCGTCCAGGCGCGTTGAAGCAGGGTGATGCGCTCGCGATTGCGCGGTAGGCGATAAAAATCGGCGCCGTGAAAACTGGCAAACGCCTCTAAGCGATCGAGTGCGTTGGCCGCAGCAAAAGCCTCGGCGTAGAGTTCTAGCGCAGCGTGCGCGGTGTAACAGCCAGCGCAAGCACAGGCCGCTTCTTTGGCCGTGCGCGCGTGCGGTGCTGAGTCGGTACCGAGAAAGAAACGCGGATTGCCCGAAACCGCTGCCGCTAACAAGGCGAGACGATGCCGTTCGCGCTTTAAAACCGGCAGGCAGTAGTAATGCGGACGCACGCCTCCGCGAAACAGTGCGTTGCGGTTGTAGCGCAGATGGTGCGCGGTGATCGTGGCGCCGATGTCGGCATTGGATTGCGTCACAAAATCGACGGCTTCTTGCGTCGTAATGTGTTCGAGCACCACGCGCAAACCTGGATAACGCTGGAGCAAGGGCTGTAAAACATGCTCGATAAACACGGGCTCACGATCGAACAGATCAACCTCGGGATCGGTCACTTCGCCGTGAATCAACAGCGGCAAAGCGAGGCGCTCCATCTCGGCGAGCACAGCAGCACAGCGCGCCAAATCGCTCACCCCAGCGTCAGAGTTTGTCGTCGCCCCTGCGGGATAGAGCTTGACCGCATGGATCACGCCCGAAGCATGCGCCGCGCGGATTTCGTCAGGCGTCGTGTTGTCCGTCAAATACAAAGTCATCAGCGGCGTGAAGCTAAGCCCCTCGGGCAGCGCCGCCAAGATACGCTGGCGATACGCCAGCGCAGCAGAGACAGTGGTAATCGGTTGGCGCAAATTAGGCATCACGATTGCGCGCGCAAACTGCGCCGCCGTATGCGGCAACACTGCCGCCAAAGCAGCGCCATCGCGCAAGTGCACATGCCAGTCGTCGGGGCGGGTAAGCGTCAGGCTAGGCAGAGTAGGCGTATCAATCATTTATCAGCAGCGTCCAATTTTAAAAAAAAGCATGCGCATTATCGGTGCATTGTTGCGGCAGTGTCTGGGCACAGGGTGCCGAAATAACGCACAGGCTAAGACAGCAAATGGCTTCAGTCGCTCGATTTTACTGAGATCAAGACAAAACCCAAGAAAAAACAAGTAGAAACAAATAGAAACAAACAGAAACAATTGGTCACACTTGTTTTTAGCAAAGCTCAGTATCCTGGCATGAACAGTGCTGATGGGAGTCCTAGTTGTCGTGGTAGTAGGTGATGCGTAGAAGCAATATTTTAAGAGTCGCGTTTTTTCAAACTTTTATCTGAGAGGCAGAAACGATGGGGAATGAAATAGGGTCAGCTGGCATCCAATACCTGCCCTTAAACACGTCCGTATACGGGATCCCCACCGATCCCGAGGGCGAAGCAAGGGAAGCAGACTACCCGGCAAGCCTGTGGGAACAGGAACCGGAAAACGAAACGATAGCGCCGAGCGGCTCACTGTACGAACAGCTGGCGTGCTGTGTTAAATCGTTGACAGAAAAATGTGATCAACCTCAATCGGAGCACACCTACCAGCCCAAAGCAGCGCTGGCGCTGACCTGTATTGAAGAGATCTACACCCAAGCCCTTGCGCTGCGCAGCCCACAGCAGGTAGCGGCCAAAAAAGACCAAGCCGCCTTAACTGCGGACAGCTTGCTAGACCCAGAGGGAAACGTGCTCACTCTGTTATCCCCTGACGAACAAGAATCCATCATCGAAGCGCTGATGGATTCAAGTGTAGACAAGGATTCTTTTCGACCCCGTGAAGCTTTTAAAGTACTGGCGCTGTGCTGGCTCAGCACCGACCGTAACCCGCAAAAACTCTTCGAGTGGTTAGACACGCACCTGCTCAAGACGGGACATTTATTGCGCAAGAAGAACGATTACGTCAGCAAAGACACACTTCTAGCGTTAGCGCGAGACGTCAAGGAAATGCACAAAATTTGCGCCACAGGCACCGCATCCATCACGCTGATCAGGGACGCAAAAATTTTCTACGCTAGGCTAAGCAAGGTGTTAAATATTTTTGCACGGGATCTTCGCTTGCTTGAGCAGAACAAAGCCAATGCGCTTGCGGCAAGAGCCTATTCCAAATCGATGTGAGCACAACGCGGGCAAGGCGATTGCAGCATTGGTGTCACTGACGCTGCAACGCCGCCCCACTCACACCTGCCGTAACAAAGCACCCGCCGCCGCCAACGTCGCTTCTTGCTTCGCGAAGCAAAAACGCACAACGCGATCATCGCGCCCGCCTTGGCAAAACGCCGACACCGGAATTACCGCGACACCGACCTCGCGCGTCAGCCACTGCGCAAACTCGTGGTCAGGACGGTCGGCGATTTCTTGATACGCAGCCAGTTGGAAATAAGTGCCGTGACAAGGCAATAGCGTGAAGCGTGAAGCCGCCAACTGCGCGCGGAAAAAATCGCGCTTTTGCTGATAAAAATCGGGCAGCGTCAAATGATGTTTGGGCTCAGCCATGTACGCGGCAATGCCCAACTGGCTCGGCGTATGCACCGAAAAAACGTTGAACTGATGAATTTTACGGAACTCACTCATCAACACAGACGGCGCCAGAACGTAGCCAATTTTCCAGCCCGTAATGTGGTAAGTCTTGCCGAAAGAAGAAACCACGATGCTGCGCTCGGCCAGCTCAGGATGCTGCACCACGCTCGCGTGTTGCGCCCCGTCAAAAACGATGTGCTCATACACCTCGTCGGACAACACAACAATCGACGTATCGCGCGTTAATTCGGCCAGCGTATCGAGATCGCTGCGGCTCAACAAACTCCCCGTCGGATTGTGCGGCGAGTTAATCATGATCACGCGTGTACGCGGACTGATCAAAGCGCGCACCTGGTTCCAATCGGGCCGGTAATCAGGAAAACTCAGCTGCGCGGCCAGCACCTTACCGCCCACCGTTTCGACAGCGGGTCGATAACTATCGTAGACCGGCTCAAAAACAATCACCTCGTCACCAGGGCTGACCAAGGCCGCCAGCGCTGTAAAAATCGCCTGCGTCGCCCCCGCCGTCACCGTCACCTCAGTCTCTGCGTCATAACGCGCGCCATAATGCGCCGTCACTTTTTGCGCAATCGCCTGGCGCAACTCAGGCACTCCAGTCATCGGCGCGTATTGATTACGCCCATCGCGCATCGCTTTGAGCGTCGCTTCAAACAAAGCGGGATCAGTCGGAAAATCGGGGAAGCCTTGCGATAAATTGATCGCACCGCTGTCTGCGGCGAGTTTGGACATCACCGTAAAAATAGTCGTACCCACGGCGGGCAGCTTGGAGTGAGGCGTAACGGAAGATTGGGGCATGGCAGTGAGTAGATCGCAAATAGGTCAATCGGGCGCGCCCTGCTAGACAGGGCACAGAACAAGCACGGATTACACTCAATTGCCGAGCGCCGACGGAAAAAATCAGCGTAGCAGCGAAGACAAAACGAGGCGCAGTTTATACAGGCCGAATTGTTTTGGGAATCGAATCGATCAATTTTAGAAGGAGAAAAAATGGCTGAGCCACAAGCGATTGCACACGCGGCACAAGACAAGAACGGGGTGTGGCGCGAACCACATGAGCTCGCCGCGCATTTACGTGAGGTGGCGCAACGCGCTGCCCAACAGGCCGCGCACTTCAACGCCAGTGATTGGGCGTATCTCGCTGGCTTGTGGCACGACCTGGGCAAGTATCGGCCGCGTTTTCAGCGCTACATTCGCAAAGCGAGTGGCTTTGAAGCCGATGCACATATTCGCGGCGAAGCCGGTAAAGCGCCGCACTCAACAGCGGGCGCGTTGTTGGCGCGTGAGCGTTTTGGCCTTGCCGGGCAGGTGTTGGCGTATCTAATTGCCAGCCACCATGCGGGTCTGTACGACTACACCGACTTAGCTTCGCGCCTGCAACAAGACGATAGCCGTGCTGAGCTGAATGAAGCACTGGCGGCGCAACCCCCTGCCGACATTCTCGATCACAGTAAATTCACGCTGAGTCTGCAACACATCCCCGGGGGTAAAGACGGTTTTGCTTTATGGGTACGCCTGCTGTTCTCGTGCTTAGTCGATGCTGATTTTCTCGACACCGAGGCGTACATGGACGTAGGCCAAGCCGAGCGCCGCCAAGCCTGGCCAACCCTCATCAGCCTGTGTGCGCCTTTTGATGCGTTTATCGATGCGCTCATGGCGGAGAAAGCGCAACAGGCTGCGCCGACGCCCATCAACGCACTGCGCGCCGACATCCTCGCGCAGTGCCGCAATAAGGCGCAGGAAGCGCCGGGGCTTTTCTCGCTTACCGTGCCGACGGGGGGCGGCAAGACTTTATCGAGCCTAGCGTTTGCGCTGGAACACGCCAAACATCACCATAAACGCCGCGTGATTTACGTGATTCCTTACACCAGCATCATCGAGCAGACCGCCAATATTTTTCGTGGGATCTTTGGTGATGTCGTCGTCGAACACCACAGCAATGCCGAGAGCGACCCAGAGAAGGAGCAACACAAAAGCCGTCTCGCCTGCGAGAACTGGGATGCGCCGTTGATCGTCACGACCAATGTGCAATTTTTTGAATCGCTGTTCGCCGCCAAAACCTCGCGTTGCCGCAAATTGCACAACATCGTCGATAGCATCGTCGTGCTCGACGAAGCGCAATTGTTGCCAACCGATTTTCTGCAACCGATTCTGCATGCCTTGAAATTGCTGACAACGCACTACGGCGTCAGCGTGGTGCTCTCCACCGCAACCCAGCCCGCGCTGAGCACACGCAGCTATTTCGATGCCAAAAATAATCTCGACGGTCTCGACAACGTGCGCGAAATCATGCGCGATCCGGCTGCGCTCTACGCCGCGTTTGACCAACGCGTCAAAGTACATCTGCCGAGCGATTGGCATAGTCCAACGCCATGGGATGAACTCGCTGCACGGGTCGCGCAAGACGCTGCGGCGCTGGTCATCGTCAACCGTCGCCAGGATGCACGCGAGCTTTGGCAACGCCTGCCGCAAGGTAGCTTGCACCTGTCCGCACTGATGTGCGGACAGCACC
>JAZKFR010000149.1:11107-14576 GCA_040386295.1 Pseudomonadota bacterium
CTCCGATCTGATCCAACACATCAAACAACGACTCAAAGAAAAGATCAGCACACGCGTGGTCAGCACTCAGCTCATCGAAGCCGGCGTCGATGTCGATTTTCCGGTGGTTTATCGCGCCTTGGCCGGACTCGACTCGATCGCGCAAGCGGCCGGGCGTTGCAACCGTGAGCAAACCTTAGCGCAGGGGGATGTGGTGGTATTCATCGCGCCGCAACCCGCGCCTGCCGGGTATTTGCGCAAAGCCGAAGACGCCTGCCGCGAGGTACTGCAAACGCATACCGGCGAGCCTTTGCAACGCGAACTGTTTGCGCGTTATTTCACTCACCTGTACCGCAACTGCAATTTAGATGCACGGCAGATAACGCAAGACCTGACGGTCGACGCGACAACGCTCGGCATTAACTTCCGCAGCGCCGCCGCGAAATTTCAACTCATCCCCGAGGACGGCAGCACACCCGTAATCGTGCGCTATCGCGGCTTGGACGGCACCGACGACACAATTAACAGCTTACTCAACAGGCTAAAAAAAGAAGGTCCACAGCGTTGGCTGATGCGCAAACTGCAGCGCTACACCGTCACCGTGCGCCAACACGATGCCCAGCGTTTGCTTGTGCAAGGCGACATTGAAGAGCACATTCCCGGGCTGTTTATTCAGGTAAGCGATTGGTTGTACGACCCGAATCTGGGCTTGATGGTCGATGGAAAACCGCTGGGACTCGGCGAATTTGTGGTGTGCGACATCAAGGACGATCCGTTGGAAGCAGACATTTTGGGCTTCGCCGAAGAAGCGGCATCGCACATCAAAGGTTGGACCTAATGCAACGAGGCGACCTCGTGCGCGTTGCATTACCGGGCGACTATGGCAAGCCACGCCCAGCTCTGATCGTTCAAGCCGATTTGCTCAGCGACTTAGACAGTGTCGTGCTGTGTCCGGTCACCAGCGATCTGCGCAATGCCGCGTTTCGCGTCACCGTAGAACCGAATCCAGCCAATGGGCTGCACACGCTGTCGCAAGTCATGGTGGACAAAATTTCAACACTACCGCGCAGCAAAATCAGCGAACCCTTTGGCCGTCTCGATGACGCCCGGATGAAAGCCATCGACAGGGCACTGCTCCTAGTCGTTGGCATGATTTGATACAGAACGCGACGACCAAGGGCTTGAAAGGCAGGGCGAAAACACAGCCTGTCAAGGATTAGCAGGGTTTACGTGCAGCGCCACCAAAACTTATGTGCAAAACTATAAGTTATACTTTTACACATAAGTGACCATAACTTCGAGGCGCCAATGACCACAGCAAAAACCTTTACCTACCACCGACCGGTTTTAGCCGACAACTATTGCCAAAGCCTAGAGGGACAAGGGCTGACCGACAGTCGTTCTGGCTTGTTTCTGGCTGCCCCAAGGCGTACCGGGAAAAGCACCTTCTTACGTGCAGACCTGCTACCGGCGATGCAGGCGCGAGGCTGGACAAGCATTTATGTCGACCTCTGGGCCGACAAAGCGAAAGACCCCGCTGTGCTCATTACGAGCGCCATCAAAACAAAAATTGGCAATTTCGCCAGCGTTATTAAAAAACTGGTCAAAGCAGCTCGAGTTGAGAAAATCAATGTGTTAGGTGCACTCAGCCTGAACCTCGATTCCCCGGAGTTGCCCAAAGAATTGACCCTGACGGATGCTCTGGAAGCGCTGGTTACGGCAGGCAATGCGCCTGTGGCCATCGTCATCGACGAAGCACAACACGCACTGTCAACGTCCACCGGGATTGACGCCATGTTCGCGCTAAAGGCTGCTCGGGATCACCTGAACCAAGGGCGTGAACAGCAACAGCTCTTCATCGTATTGACCGGCTCTAATCGCGACAAACTGGCACATTTGGTGCTGAAACGTACTCAGCCATTTTTCGGTTCGCAGGTCACGCGCTTCCCGTTGTTAGGCAAAGATTTTACGGATGCCTACACAGACTTCATCAACCCGCAGCTCGCCACCAGCAACCAGTTTTCGCATGAGGACATGTTCGCCGCGTTCAAATTGGTCGGACATCGACCAGAAATGCTGCGCAACATCGTAGGAGAAATCGCGCTGAATGCAGGTGCAGGGCAACTTGGCGAAGAACTCAAACATGGCGCCGAAGCCCTCAAAGAACGCATATGGAGCGCGATGGAAAGCGAGTTCGCCGAGCTGCCAGACACGCAACGCGCTGTGCTTGAGACCCTCATTGCACAAGGCAAAAATTACCTGCCATTTTCTGAAACATCCATGCGCGCCTACGCCAATCTTTTACAACAAGAAAAAGTATCGACACCTGCTGTTCAAGGTGCCCTAGACGCTTTGCGCGAAAAAGGTTTGGTCTGGCGCGCAGCCTATGGTGACTATGCGCTTGAGGATGAGAGCCTGACGAGTTGGTACAAAGCTCGGGTGGATCGCACGTGATTAAAAGCGCCTAGCTTGGTGCTGGTGTACTTGCGTCGTCAAAACAAACAACGTTCCAAGGAGATTCTGTGAAACGCTATTGCCTAGAGCTCAGTGGTGACTTCGCCTGCTTCACGCGCCCCGAAATGAAAGTCGAGCGCGTCAGCTACGACGTCATCACCCCCTCCGCCGCGCGTGCCTGTTTTGAAGCGATTTTGTGGAAACCGGCGATCCGCTGGCATATCCGCCGCATTGACGTGTTGCGGCCAATTCGCTGGATGAACCTGCGGCGCAATGAAGTTGCCAGCGTGATTTCGACGCGTAAGGTTGAGACGGCAATGCGCGGTAATGGCAGCGGGGTGTTGTGCCTGAATATCGAAGACGAACGCCAACAGCGCGCCGGACTTTTTTTGCGCGATGTGGCATATCGCGTCCATGCCGACCTGGAATTTTTCAGTGTGCGTGACCCACAAGCTAACGCCAACAAGTATTACGACATGTTCGAGCGCCGCGCCAGTCGCGGGCAATGCGTCAACCAGCCCTACCTTGGTTGCCGTGAATTTGCCGCTGATTTCCGCTTGGTTACCGACCCGAGCCAAGAGCCCACACCCATCGCAGAAACCCGCGACCTAGGCTTCATGCTGCACGACCTCGACTTCAGCACACCACACGACCCCGCGCCGCGTTTCTTCCGCGCGCAACTCAACGCCGGCGTGGTGCAGGTGCCGGCGTTGCATGCGCATGAGGAGCTGCACGCATGATTCTGCAAGCGCTTAACGCCTACTACCAACGACGGCAACAAATGCCCAGACCGCAAGATCGCCTGCCCGCTTTTGGCCTCGAAGAAAAAGAAATTCCGTTCGTCGTCGTCATTGATGCCGAAGGACAATTGCTCAACCTGGTCGACACACGCACGCCACAAGGCAAGAAAAAAATCGCCCAGTCTTTTTTGGTTCCGCAAGGCGCGAAAAAAACCTCGGGGGTCACCGCCAATTTGCTTTGGGACAGCGCTGAATACGTGCTCGGGATCGACACCAAAAACAAACCGCAACGCGTT
>JAZKFR010000150.1:0-19680 GCA_040386295.1 Pseudomonadota bacterium
ATCCCATTCGGTAGTGCACGCACAGAAAAATCATGATTCAGCGCCAACTGAATGTGTTCGCGCTCTTCAAAAGTAAAGGGGTACGAACTCATAAAGCTTGTAATGAGCTGGTTCGCCGTGGTGATTAACGTACTCTCCACGGTGGCCGCCAAAGTCGACAAAACAGAGCGGCAATAACGAACATTTTTATTGATGCTAGAGGCAGTCAGGCCGATTGTTGTTTGTTGATTTTGCGAAAATTGCTCGCGAGCCACCTGATACTGAATGCTGAGAACAGAGTTCGTAATGTTGGTTAAGGGCATGTTGAGTTCGTGCACGACGCAGGCAAAACCTTCACGCTGCGCTGCGACGGCCCTTTGATTAGCCAAGCGGATAGCAGCTTGCGTGCAAGCTGCACGCAGCACAGAGCGCATTTTTCCGACCTCTAACGGTTTTTCAAGCACCCGAAAAACGTGACCATCATTGAGCGTCTCAAGCAAAACCGCTTTGTCTGCGTAAGCCGTAAAGAGGATGGGCACCACATGCTCCATCGGTTCTTGCGCAAGCTGACGTAGCAGGTCGGCTCCTGTGCCATTAGGCATGCGATAGTCAGTGACCAAAACGCCAATACGGTGCTTGTCTGAGCGCAAATAAGTCATCGCCTCTTGAATGTTCGCAGCCGTTTGTACGTCTAACTCTGGCGCCATCATGAGCGCGAAATACTTGCGCGCTTTCTCCTCGTCATCGACGTACAAGACGCCTAGACGATCGTCTTCGTGCTTGTTTTCTTCGTGCGTAGGCAAGACGTTCATTGTTGAGCAGCTCATTGAGATCGCGAAAGGTCAAAAAATTTGGTTCATTCGCCCAATGCGCTTTCCGCTGTGAGCGTACTGCACACTACCTAACTACCCGTTTTTCTCGGCGACTTCTGGCTATTAGGGCAAATAGCGCCACTCTCGCGATCTCATTAAAGCAGAGAACTATCTTCCCATTTTTGACGCGGCAACTAGTCAAGCAGCCTGCCAACGAGCACCTAAGCAATCCTGGCACTTGCGCAATAACGACCAAAACCTAAACAATCGAAAGCCATTCTAGCAGATGCTCTGTCACAAACACTTTTTCTGCAGCAGCTGAACAGACATCGGGCGTTCACGCGACCGTACTTAGATAATCCCGGATAATTTTTCGATTAAAAACAGGCGCTTAATTGGGCATAAATCCGCCTTCTCGGAAAACCAGGCAGACAAAGCAGAGCAATGAACGACATGATCGTCAACGCGCCTAATACTTCCTTGATTTATACGAAGAAGTGCAGCATCGACCACTGAAGGCAAGCAAAAAAGCGGAAACGCACGGAGTGCACGCCTTGCCGCAGCAAGGCCAAGCGAAGTTAACAACGCGACAAAGTGCTGCTTTTAATGCGCATTGTACGAATTGTGCGCATTGTGCGAATTGGAAATGAAACAAGTTGCCACATAAAGCAGCTTGCTACATGGCCTCTGAGATGTGGCATTGCGCCAAAAATCTGCACAAAAAGCGAGTTGAGCGCTTAGCTATTGCAGATGCTCTAAGCGCAAACGCACCAGCTTGCCGCTCACCGCAGCCAAAGCTTCGATTTTGACAATCGCTGCATCAACATTTTTCTCGCGGGTTTGGTGCGTCAAAATGATGATGTCGGTTTGTTTTTCCCCTTCGGCGGGCGCACGTTGAATCATCGCGTCGATGGAGATGTCTTGATCCGCCAAAATGCGCGTGATGTCGGCCAGAACACCCGGCTTGTCTTCGACGCGCAGACGTAAGTAATAACTGGTGACGATTTCGGCGAGCGGCAGAATCGCCAGGTTGAGCATAGCGGCTGGCTGAAACGCCAGGTGCGGCACACGATGCTCTGGATCGGCGGTGTGCATCCGCGTGACATCGACCAAATCGGCGATCACCGCCGAGGCGGTAGGTTCAGCGCCAGCCCCCTTGCCGTAATACAACGTGGCGCCAACGGCGTCGCCCTTGACCAAGACAGCGTTCATCGCCCCTTCGACGTTGGCGATCAGGCGCTTGGCGGGAATCAAGGTGGGATGCACGCGCAATTCGACGCCCTCTGCTGTACGCCGAGTAATGCCGAGCAGTTTGATGCGGTAACCGAGCTGCTCTGCGTATTGAATGTCTTGCGCTGCCAACTGACTGATGCCTTCAACGTAGGCTTGCTCAAAGCTCATGGGACTACCAAACGCGATGGCCGACATGATGCTCAGCTTATGCGCCGCGTCGATTCCCTCAATGTCAAAAGTCGGGTCGGCCTCGGCGTAACCCAAGGCCTGCGCTTCTTTCAGCACCGTAGCAAAAGGCAGCCCCTTATCGCGCATTTCTGAGAGGATAAAATTGGTCGTGCCGTTGATAATGCCGGCGATCCATTCAATACGGTTGGCGGTAAGCCCTTCGCGCAAAGCCTTGATGATCGGAATACCGCCAGCGACAGCAGCTTCAAAAGCGACCATCACGCCTTGCTGCTGTGCCGCCGCAAAAATCTCGTTGCCGTGCAAGGCCAACAAAGCTTTATTCGCGGTAACCACATGTTTACCATTCGCAATCGCTTTAAGCACCAGCGCCTTAGCGACGGTACACCCGCCGATCAGCTCAACCACGATGTCTATTGCCGGATCATCGACCAAAGCAAACGCGTCGTCAGTGAGCGGGCAAGCCCCGCCGGTTACCTGCTGCGCAAGCGCAAGATTTTTATCGGCGACCAGAGTGATCTGAATCGGTCGTCCAGCACGACGGGCAATTTCTTCGGCGTTGCGTTTGAGTACGGCAAAAGTACCGCCGCCGACCGTGCCGATACCGATCAGGCCTACGTTAATGGGGTTCATTGAATATTTTTGCACTTTGAGTAGGAATAAACAGGGCTGAATCAGTCAGCCAATCAAACTGCGTGACGTTGGCGATAGCCTTCAAGAAAGCGGGCAATGCGGGCAATCGCTTCGCGCAACTCGTCTTCGTGGGGCAAAAAGACGATGCGGAAATGGTCTGGACGAGGCCAGTTAAAACCGCTGCCTTGAACCAAGAGAACACGCTCTTCGCGCAACAATTCGGCGATAAATTCTTGATCGTTATCGATCGGGTACATCTGTGGATCAAGACGGGGAAACATGTACAGCGTTGCCTGCGGCTTGACGCAGCTAACGCCCGGAATCGCGGTAATCAGCTCGTAAGCGAGATCGCGCTGGCGACACATACGCCCGCCCGGGGCGACCAAGTCATTGATGCTCTGATAACCCCCGAGCGCAGTTTGGATCGCGTACTGGCCGGGCAGGTTGGCGCACAGGCGCATAGAAGCGAGCATATCAAGGCCTTCAATATAGTCGCTGGCACAACGGCGGTCACCCGAGACCACTAACCAAGCAGCACGATAACCACAGGCGCGATAGTTTTTGGACAGGCCGTTCAGCGTCAGTGTCAGTACGTCTTCCGACAGCGCGGCAATCGCCGTGTGGCGTGCGCCGTCGTAAAGCACTTTGTCGTAGACCTCGTCGGCGCAGATGATGAGTCCGTGTTCGCGCGCGATGGCGATGATTCCGCGCAAGGTGCTCTCGGGATAAAGCGCGCCCGTTGGATTGTTGGGATTGATGATGACCAGAGCACGGGTTTTGTCCGTGATTTTGGCGCGCATATCGTCCAGATCAGGCAACCAACCTTTACTTTCGTCGCACAGATAGTGCCGTGGCGTACCGCCCGAAAGGCTAACTGCCGCAGTCCACAACGGGTAATCCGGCGCCGGAACCAATACTTCGTCGCCACTGTTGAGCAAGGCGTTCATCACCAGCACGATCAGCTCAGAAACACCGTTGCCGAGGTAAATATCTTCTAGCGTGACGCCCTTGATGCCTTGCTGCTGCGTGTAGTGCATGACGGCCTTACGCGCAGAGAAGATGCCTTTTGAATCGGAATAACCCGCCGCGTTCGGCATATTCCGAATCATGTCGAGCTGGATTTCTTCCGGCGCGTCAAAGCCAAAGGCAGCTAGGTTGCCAATATTGAGCTTGATAATTTTGTGCCCCTCATCCTCCATTCTCTTGGCCTGCTGCAAAACGGGGCCGCGAATGTCGTAGCAAACGTTGTCGAGCTTGCTCGATTTGAGAATTTTGGGCGATTTACTGGGCGGAGTCGAAGGCATGGGTGATGGCTGTGCCGTCAGCAGAGCCGTCCTTTCGTCTTAAAGTGAAGCGAACAAAGAGATTCGCTAGGTTTTGCGTTACGAGTGGAACGCAGTCCACCCAGCCAAACTAGGCTAGCCCGGCATTTTAACGTAGGCAAAGACATCCGGCAAACAGGCTATAATCGCCGCCTTCCGTTTTGGCTCATCCCCTTGATGAAATTACAACTTGCTCAAAATGCGGGCGTCAACACGATTACCGCTTATGGCGCCGAGTACATCAGCGTCAACGGCCAGCGCCACACAAACAATCTCTTGGTGCTGCCGGATCGTTTGCTCATCGATTGGACGCTGGCGAACAGCGAAACGCTGACCAGTGCCGACTTTGCTTTGCTGGCTGAACTGGACGCAGAAATTATTCTGCTCGGCACGGGCAATCGTTTGCGCTTTCCGCAGGCTTCGCTGATGCAGCCTTTTGTCGCGGCGCAAAAAGGCTTGGAGGTCATGGACGTGCAAGCGGCCTGTCGCACCTACAACATTTTGCTGAGCGAAGGGCGCAAGGTTGCTGCCGCGCTGCTCCTTGCCTAAAGCAGTCAGCCAAACCACGCGCCCAAACCCTCTGCCCACGCTTAAGCGCCGCAACACCACCCTCAGCCTCATTTTGCGCTTCACTTTTCATCCGACCCCATGAACCTTTCTACCGAACATCGCCCGCCTGTCAGCCGTCGCTCATGGCTCATCGCCGCCCTCCTTCTAGCCTTTAGCGTCATTTGGTTTAGCAGTTTGGACTACCGCAAACTGATCCAACCCGACGAAGGACGCTACGCCGAAATCGCGCGCGAGATGGTCGCCAGCGGTGATTGGCTGACGCCGCGCTTAAATGATTTGAAATACTTTGAAAAACCGCCGCTGCAATACTGGATGACCGCCGCCGCTTTTAAAGTATTTGGCGAGCACGCATGGACGGCCCGACTGTGGCCAGGCTTAACCGGGTTTCTCAGTATTCTTCTCCTGTTTTTTACGGCGCAAAGACTGTTTAACCGACGCGTCGCCTGCTATAGCGCGCTCTGCTTAGGCAGCAGCTTATTCACCGTGCTCATCAGCCACATCAACACTTTAGACATGGGCCTGTCTTTTTTTCTGCAAAGCGCCTTGTGCTGCCTCTTACTCGCCAACGATGCGCGCACGAACGAGGCGCAGCGCCGACGCTGGATGCTCTGGGTCTGGGTCGCGCTGGCCTTGGCGATGCTGTCTAAAGGCCTAGTCAGCTTGGTTTTATGCGGCGCCACCTTAGTGCTCTACTCGCTGCTAACGAGAGATTTAACGCCGTGGAAACGCCTTGAATTACGCCGTGGCTTGCCGCTTTTTTTGCTGCTCGCAGCGCCCTGGTTCGTTGCGGTTTCATGGCGCAATCCAGAGTTTTTCCAGTTCTTTTTTATCCACGAACACTTCGAGCGTTTTTTAACCAAAGAACACGGGCGCTATCAACCCGCTTGGTATTTCTTTGCCGTCTTGCTGGTAGGTACCCTGCCCTGGACTAGCCTCAACTTGCACGCTTGGTTTATCGCTTGGCGGCGCGAGCGCGCGCCGCTACCCGCAGCAAGAGAAACGCCCCCCGCAGCCAAGGGCGTACGCTTCCAGCCACAACGTTTGCTCGTGGTTTGGGCGCTGCTCATTCTCGGGTTTTTTAGCGCTTCCAGCTCAAAACTGCCGTCTTACATTCTGCCGATGGCGCCTGCTTTAGCTTTATTGACCGGCATTTTTCTCACTGAGGTACGCCGCCGTACCCTGCTCGTTCACCTCTCACTGGTACTGCCCATCAGCCTTGCCGCCCTCTACTTTGCACCGCAAATCGCCAACAGCGCCGACGCGCTAACGCCGCTGGCGATGCTGCGTGATTACGCAAACTGGGCTGCGCTGGCGGCTATTTTGTGGTTTTTGGGCAGCCTCTTGGGGCTGGTTTTGGTCTGGCGAAAACGCCTCACGCAAGGCCTGTGCAGCTTCGCCTGCGCTGGCTTTATCGCTTTAATGCTGATCACGCTAGGCCACGAAACGCTGGCGCGCTCAAATTCGGCACACGATCTAGCGCAAACGATCAAACCGCTCTTACCCCAGGGGGTCGCTTTTTACAGCGTCAGTATGTACGAGCAAACCCTACCCTTCTACTTGCAACGCACGCTCACCTTGGTTAATTACCGCGACGAACTCGGCTTCGGACTCGACCAAGAACCAAGCAAGGGCATCGCCACACTGGCTGAATTCGACAAACTATGGCGCAGCGCCAGCACGCATGGCGAGGACGCCTTTGCCGTCATGGGCAGAAGCACTTACGAGGAGCTTTCGGCGCAAAGCTTGCCTATGCAATTCGTTGCCGCAGACTTCCGCCGCGTCGTCGTTCGTTTACCGCAGCCGAGCAAAACGAGGGCGACACAAGCATGACCCTGCTCTCTTTCGCCCTCATTTTGAGCGGTGTACTCCTCAATGCCTTAGCGCAAATGCTGCTCAAGGCAGGCACTAACGCGATTGGGCACTTCGAGTTTCAGCTAGCAAATGTGGCGCCGATTGGGCTACGACTGATCAGCGAGCCGCATATTTTTGGCGGACTCTGCTGCTACGCCGTCAGCGTGGTCGTCTGGATCATGGCTTTATCGCGCGTCCCGGTTTCATTGGCGTATCCCATGCTCTCGATTGGCTACGTCGTCAACGCCTTTGCTGCTGCCTGGTTCTTTGGCGAAACATTAAGTTTGAACAAACTGATCGGCATTGCGCTGATCGTCGTTGGCGTTTATTTCGTCGCGAAAGCATGAGGCCATGATGCAAGCTTTAGACCATTTTCTTCCCTTCACCCGCCCGAGCATAGACGAAGACACCATCGCCGAAGTCGCTGCAGTAATGCGTTCTGGCTGGCTGACAAGCGGACCGAAAACCCTAGCTTTTGAGGCTGCGCTCTCCGCTTTATTCGGTGGGCGCACGGTGCGCGTCTTCAATTCTGGCACCCTGACCTTGGAAGTCGCGCTACAGCTCGCAGGCGTTAAAGCCGGCGACGAAGTGATCACCACTCCGCTCTCCTGGGTGGCAACGGCAAACGTGATATTGCACCTCGGCGCACGCCCTGTTTTTGTTGACGTAGACCCGAGCACACGCAACCTCGACCTCAACCTACTCGAAGCCGCCATCAGCGACAAAACCCGCGCCATCATCCAGGTAGACCTGGCCGGCCTGCCGGTTGACCGTGACCGCCTCTACCAAATCGCCCGACGCCACGGCTTACGCGTCGTCGAAGACGCAGCACAAGCACTCGGCAGCAGCTGGAATGGCCGCAGCATCGGCAGCGAAGGCGACTTCGTTTCCTTCAGCTTTCACGCCAACAAGAATCTGACCACCGGCGAAGGCGGCGCCCTGGTCTTGCCCGACGACATCGCTCCGGCAGCCTGCGAGGCACTGCGCTTACAAGGCGTACAGCGCTTGGACGGGGGCGAAATGGAGGTCGAAGTCGCCGGCCATAAAGGCAATCTCACCGATTTAGCCGCGACCATAGGCCTAGGCCAACTCAAACAACTCGCGCAGTTCACCGCGAGACGACGCGCCTTAGCCAAACGCTACTTTGCGCAGCTAGCGCCTGCCGGGGTGCCGCTCATTGAGGGGCTAGGCTTACCACTACCCGACTTTGTTCAGTCGAACTGGCACATGTTCCAGGTGCTGCTCCCCCTGCAACGCATGACGCAATCGCGTGCGCAACTGATGGCGCAACTGCGCGAACGCAATATCGGCAGCGGCGTACATTACCCAGCGATGCACCTGTTCTCGCTGTACCGCCAGCTAGGCTATCAAGCTGGCGACTTTCCGCAAGCCGAAAAAATTGGCCGCAGCACGCTGACGCTCCCCCTGTTTCCGAGCATGAATGAAGCCCAGGTCGACGCGGTTTGCGCTAACATGGCCGACCTTTTGAGCAGCAACGCAGGATGAGCATGAATCACCACGTGAATTACCCCGCAAACCACCCCGCAGCAACGCAAGCGCCTGAAATCTCCATCATCATCCCGATCTACAACGAAGAAGATGGCTTGGCCAGCCTGTTTGACCGCCTCTACCCCGCGCTCGATACGCTCGCCCCCGACGGCAGCTACGAAGTAGTCTTCATCAACGACGGCAGCCATGACCGTTCGGCTGCTTTATTGCGCGCCCAGTTTCAACAAAGACCTGAAGTCACCCGCGTCATTCTGCTCGCCGCCAACGTCGGACAACACATGGCGATCATGGCCGGCTTTGAGCATTGCCGTGGCGAGATCGTGCTGACCATAGACGCCGACTTACAAAACCCCCCGGAAGAAATCGCCCGTCTAGTCGAAAAAATGCGCGCAGGCTATGACTACGTCGGCAGCATTCGGCGTAATCGACAAGACTCGTCATTCCGGCGCTACGCCTCACGCGCGATGAACCGTCTGCGCGAACGCATCACCCGAATCAAAATGACCGACCAAGGCTGCATGTTGCGCGCCTATCGACGCAGCATCATCGACGCAGTCAACAGCTGTCGTGAGGTATCCACCTTCATTCCCGCGCTCGCTTATAGCTTCGCGCAGAACCCCACCGAGATCGAAGTCGCACACGCAGAACGCCACGCTGGCGATTCCAAGTACTCGCTATACAGCTTGATCCGACTCAATTTTGATTTGCTGACCGGTTTTTCCTTAGTGCCGCTGCAGTGGTTCTCGATGCTTGGCATCGTTGTATCAATCTGCTCAGCCCTATTTGTCGGTCTGCTCGCGGCGCGCCGCCTGCTCGTTGGGCCGGAGGCTGAGGGACTATTCACCCTCTTTGGCATTCTCTTTTTGCTGATCGGCGTCTTACTCTTCGGCCTTGGGCTGATCGGCGAATACGTTGGCCGCATCTACTTACAAGTTCGCCACCGCCCACGTTACTTGATCGAAGCCCTGCTTGAGCAAAAGCCGCCGCACAAAATGCACGCTGCGCACGATGCACAAACTGCGCACAGTGCACACACACCCGCCGCCAGCAAACACGAAACACCATGACCCGCGCCGTCGTTTTTGCCTACCACCAAGTCGGCGTACGCTGCCTGGCGACGCTGCTCGCACACGGCATAGAAGTAGCGCTGGTCGTCACGCATGAAGATCAAGCTGGCGAAAACATCTGGTTCGACAGCGTGGCCGACTTAGCAGCACGCTACGCCATCCCCAGCATCACCCCAGACGATCCGAACAGCGCAGAGCTCAGCGCGCAAATTGCCGCACTACAGCCTGATTTTCTGTTCTCGTTTTACTACCGAAAAATGCTCAAACCCGAGTTGCTAACGCTGGCTAAAAAAGGCGCTTACAACCTACACGGCTCATTACTCCCCAAATACCGTGGCCGCGTGCCGATCAACTGGGCTCTGGTGCACGGCGAAACAATTACCGGCGCCACCCTGCACGCCATGCTGAGCAAGCCAGACGCAGGCCCTATCGTGAGTAGCAGCAGCGTCCCGATCCTGCCCGACGACACCGCTTTTGAAGTGTTTAACAAGCTCACTGTTGCGGCTGAGATCGCCCTCGATTCAGCGCTCCCCGACCTGCTCGCAGGGCGCGCTGAACACCATGCACAAGACCTGACACAAGGCAGTTATTTTGGCGGACGCACGCCAGAAGACGGGCGCATCGACTGGGCCCAAAGCGGCGCCCAAATTCACAACCTGATCCGCGCTGTTGCACCGCCCTACCCTGGCGCTTTTTTTGAGCTATCAGGAACACGCTTTGTCGTGCTGCGCAGCCTGCGCCAAACACAGCGAGTGCCACGCAGCAAAGAAGCGGGAATTTACTGCGCACCCAATGCACAGGGTGTCGCGGCTTACTACGTTGACTGTGCCGATCAAAGCGTACTGCAACTGCTTGGCCTAGCAGAACAAGGTCGAACAATTGCAGTGACAGAATTCATCACCCGCTTCGGCACACATAAAATCCCGCTCAAGCTCGCCTAATTTCTCACCGCCCTCTTTTACCCTCTTTCGAACAGCACGGAACTACCATGAAAAAAATCCTCATTCTCGGCGTCAACGGCTTCATCGGCCACCATCTCTCGCAGCGCATCATCGACACCACCGACTGGTCAGTTTATGGCATGGACATGAATAGCGAACGCGTCAGCGACTTGATGGACGAACCGCGCTTTCATTTCTTTGAGGGCGACATCACGATCAACAAAGAGTGGATCGAATACCACGTGCGTAAATGCGACATCATTCTGCCGCTGGTCGCCATCGCCACCCCAGCCACCTATGTCAAAGAGCCGCTGCGTGTTTTTGAGCTCGATTTTGAAGCCAACTTACCGATCATCAGACAAGCGCTCAAATACAAAAAACGCGTGATTTTCCCCTCGACCTCAGAAGTGTATGGCATGTGCAAAGACGCCGAGTTCGACCCAGAAAACTCGGATTTAATCCTCGGCCCGATCAACAAACCACGCTGGATTTACAGCTGCGCCAAACAAATGATGGATCGCGTGATCCACGCCTACGGTCAACAAGAAGGGCTGGACTACACCCTATTTCGCCCGTTCAACTGGATCGGCCCAGGGCTAGATTCGATTCACACGCCGAAAGAAGGCTCTTCGCGCGTAATCACCCAATTCCTCGGCCACATCGTGCGCGGCGAACCGATCAAGCTGGTCGACGGCGGCGCACAAAAACGGGCGTTCACCTACGTCTCAGACGGTATCGACGCGCTGATGAAAATCATCGAAAACAAGAACGATATTGCCCGTCACAAAATCTACAACATCGGCAATCCAGACAACAATTTCTCAGTGCGCGACCTAGCCAACATGATGTTGGCGCTGGCGCACCAATACCCGGAATACCTACCCACAGCGCAGCAGGTAAAACTGCTAGAAACCAGCTCCGGCGAATACTACGGTGCGGGCTATCAAGACACGCAACACCGCGTACCCAAAATCACTAACACCATGCAAGATCTCGCTTGGGCGCCTCGGGTCAACATGGAAACCGCGCTGAAGAACATCTTTGACGCCTATCGCGGCGACGTGAGCGCAGCACGCCAACTGATGGATTAAGCGGAAACGACAACATCAAGCTCGCTTGCCCTCACCACAGCTCTTTAGCTGAGAGCAAGCGAGTGCTCATGCCGCGTGCCAGCGCAAGGTTCAACGCACCAGCCCGTCAGCTGAGCTAAGAACTAACAAGCCCGCAATCGACACGCCGACCGCCAGAAAAAGCACGGAATGCAAGCCCTGTGCTAATCCCTTAGACCTGTACTTCTCTGCACATTTACCCAAAAAACCCCATGCACACGCCACAAACACCGCACCAACTCGCGCTCAAAATAGACGTAGACACCTATCGCGGCACGCTGCACGGCGTCCCCGTATTACTCGATCTGCTGCAAAAATATCAGGCACAAGCGACCTTCCTCTTCTCGCTTGGCCCCGATCACACCGGGCGCGCGATCAAACGCGTTTTCCGCCCAGGCTTCTTAAAAAAGGTGCAGCGCACCTCCGTGCTCGAACATTACGGTCTACGCACCCTGCTCTATGGCACCCTGCTGCCTGGGCCCGACATCGGTAAACGCTGCGCCGAACAGCTACGCCAAGTGCGCGATAAAGGTTTTGAGGTCGGCATTCATTGCTGGGATCACGTAGCCTGGCAAGACCAGGTTGCCCGTGCCGAGCCAAGCTGGGTCGAACAACAGATGCATCAAGCCTGCCAGCGTTTTCAAGAGATTTTTGGCGAGGCGGCCAAAGCGCATGGCGCAGCCGGTTGGCAAATGAGCCGTCACGCCTTACGACTGACGCAGCGCCTCGGTTTCAGCTACAGCTCAGACGCTCGCGGCACGCACCCCTTCATTCCGGTGATCGACGGCGAAATCATCGCCTGCCCACAAATTCCGAGCACGCTACCCACCCTCGACGAACTGATCGGCGTTAACGGCATTGACGCCAATACGGTAGCGCAGCATCTGCTGCAAAGCACACAAACTGAGCCAAACAGCCCGGCGCAAAAGCACGTTTTCACGCTGCACGCAGAACTCGAAGGCATGAAACTGGCGGGCGTGCTCGAACAATTATTGGTCGGTTGGCAAGCGCAAGGCTACCAGTTGGTCGCGCTGCGTGATCTACGCAGCACATTAGAACTAGACACGCTGCCTAGACATGAAGTAGTACAAGCGGAAATAAGCGGACGCTCAGGGACATTATTAGTGCAGGGCGCTGAGTTTCTAATGCCCTAATAAAGCGCACGGCTCGCTCGGCTTTGAGCGAGAAACACCCTGGTCGCAAACACAAACAAAGCACCGAACTTAAACGAAACCATGCCCACCTGAATCAGCTTGCTGCAGCACAGGCAAGCGATACGGTGGGCATGCTGTGGATCTTAAACCCTAGCGAGCCACCTGCTTCTCACGCACTTCTTCAAGTGTTTTGCAATCAATGCACAGGGTTGCGGTAGGCCGCGCTTCCAGGCGCTTGAGGCCAATTTCCACACCACAGCCATTACAAAAACCGTAATCACCCGCCTCGATACGGTTCAAGGTCTCATCGATTTTCTTGATCAGCTTACGCTCGCGATCACGATTGCGTAGCTCCAAAGTAATGTCTGTTTCTTGGCTCGCCCGGTCATTGGGATCGGCAAAGACCGTCGCTTCATCCTGCATGGTATGCACGGTGCGCTCTATGTCTTGAATCAGCTCCTGTTTCAAGGCATCCAAAATCAGCTGAAAGTGTGCCAACTGCTTCGGATTCATGTACTCCTCATTTTTTTTGGGAACATAAGGAGCAATGTGTTTATGTTGTCGTTCTTCAGCCATATGCGGAAACCGTCCGTTGGTTCGTGGAAAGAGAGGAAAGGGAAGGAAAATTAGGGATTAGGGATAAAAATTAGAAAAGGGGGGATTAAATATCAGAAATCACTAGGCCTTGCAAGAAATGAATTAGTACTGCTGTTCATACTGGGCAGAGGCGCAAACAAGGCGGCAATGTCATCGTGACCAAATTTCACTTCGCCGCCTCTATCCTCGGACAAAATTCCCGCCGCCAGAGCCGCTTTGCGCTCCTGCAAAGCAAGAATTTTTTCTTCAATACTGCCGGCCACGATCAGCTTATAAACAAACACCGGCTTATCTTGCCCTAAACGATGCGCACGATCTGTCGCTTGATTCTCGACGGCGGGATTCCACCATGGATCGTAGTGAATGACCGTATCAGCCGCCGTCAGATTCAGACCGATCCCGCCCGCTTTCAAACTAATCAAAAAGACCGGCACCTCTCCGTTTTGAAAGCGGCGCACCGGGGTTTCACGGTCTTCGGTAGCCCCCGTCAGCGTAACGTAGTGAATGCCCGCCGCTTGTAGCTCGGATTCAATCAAAGACAACATGCTGGTGAATTGCGAAAACAACAAAATACGCCGCCCTTCTTCAACCTGCTCCGGCAACATCGCCATCAACAGATCGAGTTTGGCACGCTCCTTAACTCGGCTAGCCGAGAGGCTTTTAACCAAGCGCGGATCGCAACAAACTTGGCGCAACTTGAGCAAAGCATCGAGAATCACGATCTGGCTACGGCTAAAACCTTTGCTCGCAATCTCCTCGCGCACCTTAGCGTCCATCGCGGCGCGCACCGTCTCGTAAAGATCACGCTGTGCACCCTCTAGCTCGACGGTACGGACAATAATCGTTTTAGCCGGTAACTCGCGCGCCACATCCTCCTTCTTACGACGCAGAATAAAAGGACGAATCCGCCGCGCCAGCAAATCACGACGCTGCATATCGCCCAGCTTCTCAATCGGCGTTCGCCAATAGCGGGTAAAGGTATTGAGACTGCCGAGGAATCCCGGCAACAAAAAGTCAAACTGGCTCCATAACTCGCCGAGATGGTTTTCTAGCGGCGTACCGGTCAAGCAAAGACGATGCCGCGCATGCAGTTTACGAATCACCTCTGCGCCTTGGCTACGGGCATTTTTAACCGTCTGCGCCTCATCCAAAATGAGCAGATGAAAAGGGTGTTGCTGCAAAATTTCGGCGTCACGCCAAAGCAAGGGATAAGTCGTCAGCACCACATCGTGCGCGCCAATTTCGGCAAAACGATGCCTGCGCTCAGGGCCATGCAAACACAGCACCGACAAATCTGGGGCAAAACGCTGCGCCTCATTTTTCCAGTTAAACATCAGCGAAGTAGGCAATACGATCAAACTGGGCCTATCCAGCCTACCTGCCTCCTTTTCGAGCAAAAGATGCGCCAAGGTTTGCGCCGTTTTACCTAGCCCCATGTCATCGGCCAGGATTCCCGACAACTTCTGTTCACGCAAAAACTGCAACCAAGCCAAGCCTTCTTTTTGATACGGACGCAAAGCGAGCTTTAAGCCAGCGGGCGCTTCAATAGGTCGCACGCCTTCGCTCGCTTGCGCCGCTTGCAGCTGCTTCGCCAGCGCCACGACGTCGCCCTGCCCTTTGAACTGCCAACGCCGCACATCGTTGAGATCAGCCAAGCGTGGCGCATCGAAGCGCGAAATACGTAAGGTATTGCCACCGACGAAGCCATCAAACAAATCGATCAGAGTCGCCGCCAGCGGCTTCAAACGCCCAGCGGGAACGCGAATACGCTGACTATTCGGTGTCTTCAACTCAATCAATTCTGCATCGTCAATCGCACTCAGACGTAATGTGTCCAGCCAGCGCGCGTCGCGGCGAAACAAGGCGGCCAACAGAGGCGCCAAGGGCAAGCGTTCGCCATCGACAATAATCCCCATATCAAGATCGAGCCAACCGTTATCCGACTCAACCAAGTCGGCTTCCCAGGCATCCACCTCGCGCGCATGGTGACGAAAATCATTACTAAACTCGATTTTCCAGCCAGCCAAACGTAAATGCGGCAAAGCTTCATGCACAAACGCAGGCCATACCGAATCGCTACTCAAGCCATAAGCGCCCTCGGGCGGATGGCCAAAAATATCTAAGGCATACGCCGGAATCTTCTGCAAGCCATAAGCGGCTAAAGCCTCCATCAATTTTTCTTCATCGGCGTGCTGGCGAACCAATTGCACCAACTCGCCATTGCTGCGTACCGACAATTCAGAAACAAGCTGCGACTGAGTATCGGCAGCGTGGCTACGCTCTTCACTAGGCCGAATATCAATATCTGCGTAGCGAAATGAGGGAAAAACCACGTCAAAAAACCCCCCGCTATAGCTAGCGTTGTAATTCCGCCAAGCACGGTTGCCGTGCGTATGCAAAGTTTGCAGAGAAAGCACCGCCGACAGGGGTGCGTCAAAAGTGGGCACCTGTTCGTGATTGGACACCAAGGCAGACGCACCCAAGCGCGCGTGCGGATCGCTCAGATAATGACTCAAGCGCGGTGGCAACTCGGTAGCGCCCTGCTCAAGCGCATCACGTAGCAATTTCGCTTCGCTAGCGGCGAGCGCAGGCAAGGCAAGAATGCACGCCAGCAAGGACGGGTCGCCTTCTACTTCTAAGAAGCCGAGCACCCCAGTATTCAGATCCAGATAGCAAGGCGCTGGCAACGGGAGAATCAAGCTAGCCTCAGGCGTCGGCAACAAACGAGCCAATTCTCGCCCCTCTTCGTTGATCAACCAGCCCAGGCTGGCCGGGCGCGGATCACCCCATTGCAAAAAAGACAAATCATCGGCGCTGCACAAACGACCGGTCTGCACCATACGTTGCAAAACCTCGTTGCCGTGCCGACTACCGAGGCCAAAGGCGCGCAAACCCGTTTCATGCGTACGCTCCGCCCACAGCAACTGAAAAATCGTCATGTCCTCGGCGCTGGCAAATTGTGGCCGACTGAGCAAGGCTCGATCAATCGCCCACCACTCCTCAGCGCTTTCGGGATAGCGGCCTTTACGCAAAGTAACGCCAAAACCGCGCCCGTCTGCGGTCCAATGCAAAACGTAAAACAGCTGATGCTTTTTGATCAAAGGCTTAGGGGTTTTCTGGGTCACGGCAACCGACACTCGGTTCAGTTCGTCCACCCAAGAAAACATGCCGCTGGCGCCCGCAGCACGATGCACAGGCTCAACTGAATTGTCTTGCACGCGCGATTCAATCGCCTTCAGCAACATAGCAGCAACATGCGCACAATCCTTACCCAGGCGACAGGTGCAAGTATTGTGCAAGCTCAGCTGGCCGCGCGCTGAGGCGAGCAAGCGGGCGAAAGTAACATAAGGGGGATGCTCCGAATTGGGCACTACCGCGCTTAAGGTATCGGAACCGACATCGAGATTGAAGACAACAGGCTGATACTGCTGCGCGCTCATCATCGTGCGTGTTTTGAACCAGCGATGAACGTCTTCGGTCACAAACCTCGAGCTTAGGGCATCACTTGACAATACGGACATATTTTAAAAGGCAGCAAGTCCCATATGATGATGCAGCGAGAAACCACAGAGCACAGCGAACTTCCGCTGCTAACACAGTGATGACAAGGCGTAACAAACGCCTAGGAAGGGCAACAAGAGAATCCGAATCAATCGCGGAAATTGCCGTATTTAATCGGAAAATCGGTAATCGCTTTGGTCACTGCAGTAATACACGCCTGCAGTTCATCACGTTTCGCCCCAGTTACCCGTACCGCATCGCCCTGAATCGAAGCCTGAACTTTAATTTTTGAATCTTTAATCAATTTGACAATTTTTTTAGCCAGATCAGACTCGATACCGATTTTGATTTTCAGCTCTTGTTTTACCTTATTACCTGATATTTTTTGTACCGGTTGATGCTCAAGTCGCTTAGTACTTTCTTTCTCTTTTTTCTCCATCGCTGGAAACAGCAGATCTTTGATCTGATCAAGCTGAAAATCTGAGTCACCGTGCAGCGTGATGGTTTTATCTTTCTCATTTAGCTCAACACGCGCCGAAGTACCCTTAAAATCGTAGCGGTTATCAATCGCGCGGGCGGCAACATCAATCGCGTTGTTGAGCGCAGCCATATCGGCTTCTGAAGTGAAATCAAAAGAAGGCATTTTATGTTCTCGGGTTTAAAACCTACTTAATACGTATTTAAAAATGCAGCGCAGCAAGACAACAAGGCGCTAAGCGAAGTGGCAAATATAGTGATAAGGCGCGTCGCAACTAATCTCAAAAGAACTATCGCCAGGCACAGAGAAAGATTGCCCAGCAAGATACTCAGTCCACTCGCTCTGCCCACGTAAACGCACGCGGCAAGCACCTGACACGCCCTCCATCACTTCCGGCGCGCCGGTGTTAAAGGTCAAACTAGAAGGCAAAATAACGCCTAAGGTCTTTTTACTGCCGTCAGCAAATAAAATCGTATGGCTAACGCACAGACCGTCGAAATAAACATTCGCTTGTTTGACCACCGAAACCTGATCAAATTGCGAGGAAGAATCTGATGCCATAAAACCTACTCCGAGTTAGTTGATACAGCGTGAAGGCTCAACAGCAGAAAAACACGGCCAACCACCATCGGCGACAGCCGGCTGCACAGTGTCTGACGCTACTTTTTCCGCGCAGCCAAATTAGCAGCAATACGCATGCGCAAAGCATTGAGCTTGATAAAACCCCCCGCGTCTTTTTGATCGTAGGCGCCAGCATCGTCTTCAAAGGTCGCAATGCTCGAATCAAACAAAGAATCACTCATAGAATCACGGCCTGTGACGATCACATTGCCTTTGTAAAGCTTAACGCGCACCCAACCATTCACATTTTTTTGCGTGTGATCAATCAATGTTTGCAGCGCATAACGCTCAGGACTCCACCAATAACCGTTGTAAATCAAGCTTGCATAACGCGGCATCAAGTCATCTTTAAGATGCGCCACCTCGCGATCCAAGGTTAGCGATTCAATGGCACGATGCGCGCGCAATAAAATGCTGCCACCGGGCGTTTCGTAACAACCGCGCGACTTCATGCCGACATAACGGTTCTCAACCAAGTCTAGGCGCCCGATGCCATGCCGCCCACCGATTTGGTTCAGCTGCGCCAACAATTCGTGCGCTGGCATACGCTGGCCGTTAATCGAAACCAGATCCCCTTGTTCAAAAGCCAAATCGAGATACTCAGCCGCATCGGGCGCCGCCTCTGGCGACACGGTCCAGCGCCACATCGATTCTTCTGCCTCAGCAGCGGGGTTTTCTAGATGCCGCCCCTCGTAGCTGATATGCAGCAGATTGGCGTCCATCGAATAAGGCGACCCGCCCTGCTTGTGCTTCATCTCAACCGGGATACCGTGGCGATCAGCGTAGGCCAGTAATTTTTCACGCGACAACAAATCCCATTCACGCCAGGGCGCAATTACCTTGATGCCAGGACGCAAAGCATAGGCGCCCAACTCAAAGCGCACCTGATCATTACCCTTACCCGTTGCCCCGTGCGCAATCGCTTCGGCACCGGTTTGCTCTGAAATCTCGACCAAACGCTTAGCAATCAGCGGGCGTGCGATCGAGGTTCCGAGCAAATACTCACCTTCATAAACAGTATTGGCGCGAAACATAGGAAAAACGAAGTCGCGCACAAATTCTTCGCGCACGTCGTCGATAAAAATGTTCTCTGGCTTGATTCCAAACTGGAGGGCTTTTTTGCGCGCCGGCTCAAGCTCCTCGCCCTGACCAAGATCCGCCGTAAACGTCACGACCTCACAGGCATAGGTATCTTGCAACCATTTCAAAATAACTGAAGTATCAAGGCCGCCTGAGTAGGCAAGCACTACTTTCTTAATTTCTGCCGACTGAGCCCTTGTCGAAACAAGCTCATTAACTTGATTTTTTTGCGTATAACCGGTGTTAGTACTCATTTTTCAACTTTTTTGATTTATTGACACAAAAACGAGCCGTCAAACCGCAACACGACCCAACAAAAGATATTCCATCAACGCTTTTTGCACATGCAAACGATTTTCCGCTTCTTCCCAAACGATGCTTTGCGCGCCATCAATCACCTCGGCAGACACCTCCTCGCCGCGATGCGCCGGCAAGCAGTGCATAAACAAGGCATCAGCGCGCGCGATTTGCATCATTTCGGCATCAACCTGCCAGTCAGCAAAGTCGCGTAAACGCTCCTCGTTCTCGGCCTCAAAGCCCATCGAAGTCCACACGTCGGTCGTGACCAAATCAGCATCACGCGCGGCTTCCATCGGGTCGGAAAATTGCTCAAAATGATCGGTGCCATACAAACCAGCACGTTCCGGCTCAACCTCATAGCCGGGCGGCGTTGACACATGCACATTAAAATCGAGGATCTCAGCCGCTTGCAGCCAAGTATTGCAAACATTATTAGAGTCACCAATCCAGGCGACCGTCTTGCCCTGAATCGAACCGCGTTGCTCAATAAACGTAAAAATATCCGCCATGATTTGGCAGGGATGATATTCGTTGGTCAAACCATTGATCACCGGAACTCGAGAATACGCCGCAAAGCGCTCGATAATCTCTTGTTCAAAGGTACGGATCATGACCACATCGCTCATCCGCGAGATCACCTGTGCCGCATCTTCAACCGGCTCGCCACGCCCAAGCTGCGAATCACGCGTATTGAGATAAATCGCCGAACCACCCAGCTGCTGCATCCCCGCTTCAAA
>JAZKFR010000151.1:0-13391 GCA_040386295.1 Pseudomonadota bacterium
TCACCCACATCTGCTGTTGCGCGTCGAAGCTAACTTGTTTTTGCGCTGCCAGCGTTGTTTGGAGCCCTTGCCGTATCCGTTGCAACTAAACAGTTTGCTTGAACTCGTCGAGACAGAAAACGATTTAACGCAAGAGCAGCTGGAAGACGATAGTAGAGAGTTTATCGTGGCGCAAAAAGAGCTTGATGTGCTGGCTCTGATTGAAGATGAAGTGATTCTGTCGCTACCGGTTTCCCCGCGTCATGAGCTCTGTGCTTTGCCGCAAAACGCGGATGTAAGCACGACAAAAACAGCAAAAATTTTGCCATTTGCCACTTTGGCCAGTCTCAAAAAATAAGCTTTCATCAATTTAGTTATCTAGTTTAAGGAGTTAAGTTATGGCCGTTCAGCAAAATAAAAAATCCCCGTCCAAGCGCGGCATGCACCGTGCGCACGATTTCCTCACTGCACCCGAGTTGGCGATTGAACCGACCACCGGTGAAGTACATCTACGGCATCACATCAGCCCCTCTGGCTACTATCGCGGCAAAAAAGTTGCGAAGGCCGTTGGCGAATAAATTCTCCGTCTGCATCTCCCTTTTTTAGGTACCTCTCGGTCGGCAGCGTGCTTTTGCACGCGCGTCGGCGCTTATTTATCGCAATCTCCGCATTCGGGTGAGGATGATGATCACCGTCGCCATCGACTGCATGGGCGGGGACTACGGTCCTGACGTCACGGTTCCAGCCGCCCTCGTTTTTTTGCAAAAGCACGCTGATGTATCTGTGCTTTTGGTCGGACTCGAAGAATCGATTCGTCGCTTGATTAGTCCAGCCACTGATCCTGGCATCGCTTGCCGCATTGCGTTTTGCCATGCCACCGAAGTGGTCGCCATGGACGAGTCACCGGCTTTAGCTTTGCGCAATAAAAAAGACTCTTCGCTGCGTGTTGCGCTCAACCGAGTCGAGCAAGGCCAGGCGCAGGCCTGTGTTTCAGCCGGTAATACGGGTGCTTTGATGGCGACAGCGCGCTTTGTGTTGAAAATGCTTCCGGGCATAGATCGTCCGGCAATCTGCGCGATTTTGCCGACCACCCGTGGTCATGTGCATGTCTTGGATCTGGGCGCTAACGTCGATTGCACGCCTGAGCATTTGCTGCAATTTGCGCTGATGGGTACGGCTCTGGTTTCTGCGACTGAGCAGCAAGAGCAGCCTAGTGTTGGCATTCTCAACATCGGTTCAGAAGCGATTAAGGGCAACGATGTGGTCAAACGGGCGGTGACCTTGCTGCAAAACTCGGGCTTAAACTTTGTCGGCAATGTCGAAGGTGATCAGCTCTACCTGGGGCAGGTCGATGTGATTGTTTGCGATGGTTTTGTCGGCAACGTGGCGCTCAAAGCTTCGGAAGGATTGGCGCAGATGATGGCGACTTTCTTGCGCCAAGAGTTCAACCGCAACTGGCTGAGCCGATGCGTTGCCTTACTGGCCATGCCGGTGCTGAAGAAATTTAAAAGCCGCGTCGATCATCGTCGCTATAACGGGGCGAGTTTGTTGGGTTTGCGTGGGGTTGTCCTCAAAAGTCACGGTTCGGCTGATGTGGTGTCTTTTACTTATGCCCTTGAACGCGCCGCAGAAGCTGTGCGTGGTGACGTTTTGAGCCGCATCACTGAGCGCTTTGCGCAGCAGCAACCGAGACAAGATTGTGCCTAATCTCGGCCTGACAATGTGCGGTGTAATGGCTAGTCCCCGCCTAATAATCCGCTTTCTTCCGTTGTTTCGATTTGTTCAATTTCTTTAATTCGGCGCGCCGGCAAGGCGCCTGATAGAGCTCGCTTTATGCAAAAAAACACTGGGATTTTCGCACGTATCAAGGGTGTTGGCGGCTACTTGCCTGGCCTGCCCGTGAGTAATGACGAGCTCGTTGCGCGCGGAATAGATACCAGTGATGAATGGATTCTTAGCCGCACCGGAATCAAAAATCGTCACTTAGCAGAAGCCAGTTGCACGTCCAGCCAGTTGGCTTTGGTGGCGAGTCAACGTGCGCTTGCCGCAGCGGGCGTATCGGCTGAAGAAATCGATCTCATCATCGTCGCCACCTCGACGCCAGACTTCATTTTCCCTAGCACTGCCTGCCTATTACAAAGCAAGTTAGGGAACCACGGCGCCATGGCGTTTGACGTTCAGGCTGTCTGCAGCGGCTTTGTTTATGCCCTCAGCATTGCCGAAAAATTCATTCGTTCTGGGACGCACAAAAAAGCGCTGGTCGTTGGTGCTGAAGTGTTCTCACGCTTGCTCGATTGGCAGGATCGTTCCACCTGTGTTTTGTTTGGCGATGGCGCTGGCGCAGTGGTCTTGGAAGCTTCGACGCAGACCGGCATTCTGGCCACCGCCTTGCACGCCGACGGACGCCATCATGGCATTTTGTCGGTGCCGGGTAACGTTTGCGGCGGACAGTTGGTTGGCGATCCTTTTTTACGCATGGATGGCGCGGCGGTCTTTAAGTTCGCGGTGCGCGTATTGGCTGAAGTGGCGGAAGAATGTTGCGCAGCGGCAGGTATTCCACTTGCGGCGCTGGATTATTTGATTCCGCACCAGGCGAATGTACGGATTATCGACGCGAGCGCCAAAAAAATCGGTTTGGATAAAAGCAAGGTCGTGGTTACCGTCGATCAACACGGCAATACCTCAGCCGCTTCGATTCCCCTGGCGCTTGATGTGGCGGTACGGGACGGTCGAATTCGGGCAGGGCAAAAAATCCTGCTTGAAGGCGTCGGAGGCGGCTTTACTTGGGGTGCTGTTTTACTTGAATTTTAGAGGGCGCATGTGGTGCGCTGATTGCGCCAGTGAAATTTAAAAGGACATAAAGCTACGATGACGCTTGCATTCGTTTTTCCCGGTCAGGGATCTCAATCTGTAGGGATGATGTCGGCTTACGCTGCTGCCGATCAGTCAGCGGCCAGCTCGAGCATTATCCGTGCAAGTTTTGACGAAGCCTCTACGGCTTTGGGGCAAGACCTTTGGCAAATGATGTGCGAGGGGTCGCTTGAGTTGCTGGCGCAAACGGTCAATACACAGCCGTTGATGCTGACTGCCGGGGTCGCTATTTTTCGCTTGTGGCAAAGCCGAGGGGGTGCTTCACCCAGCTTGTTAGCCGGACATAGTCTGGGTGAGTATTCGGCTTTATGCGCTGCGGGCGTGTTGAGTTTGCAAGAAGCGGCGCCCTTAGTGCGCTTGCGCGCAAGCGCGATGCAATCCGCTGTCCCACAAGGCGCGGGTGCGATGGCGGCGATACTGGGTTTGGATAAGGCGATCATTGCTCAAGCTTGCAGCGAGGTAGTCGCTAGTTTGGGCGGGCATGAAGTGGTTGAACTGGTGAATTTCAACGCGCCTGAGCAGACCGTGATTGCGGGGAGTGCAGCTGCGGTTAATTTGGCCTGTGCCGCATGTAAAACGCGGGGCGCCAAGCGCGCGCTCTTGTTGCCGGTGTCGGCGCCGTTCCATTCTTCCTTGATTCGTCCCGCAGCAGACGCTTTGGCCAAGGCGCTGGCGGCGCTTAAATTTAATGCGCCGCAGATTCCGCTACTCAATAACGTCGATGTGTTGATCGAGTCTGATCCAGAGCGAATTAAAGAGGCTTTGATTCGCCAAACTTATTCGCCTGTGCGTTGGGTTGAAACCATGCAAAAAATGGCTGCTCTAGGCGTGACTACGGTTGTCGAATGTGGGCCAGGCAAGGTTCTGGCCGGTCTGACAAAACGTTGTGTTGACAGCGTACAAGGTTTGGCACTGGCCGATTCGGCAACGCTTGAAGCGGCCTTGGCGCAGCATTTTGCTTAATAAAATAAGGATCAAAGAATGATGCTAGCAGGACAGATTGCTTTAGTGACGGGGGCTTCGCGTGGGATTGGTCAGGCCATTGCGCTGGAACTTGCACGCCACGGTGCGTTTGTGATCGGGACGGCTACAAGTGCAGCGGGCGCGGCAAAAATTACGGCTGATTTGGCCGCCTTAAATTTGCCCAGCAGTAATCCGTCTAGCAGCGCCTGCGGTGAGGGCGCCGTACTCGAGGTGCGCGATCAAGCCCAGCTTGAGCAATTATTGGCCGATATTGAGCAGAAATACGGCGCGCCGACCATTCTCGTCAATAACGCCGGGATTACCCGTGACAATCTTTCTATGCGCATGAAAGAAGATGAGTGGGACACGGTGATCGACACCAATCTTAAAGCGGTATTCAAAATCTCTAAGGCCGTGATGCGCGGCATGATGAAGGCGCGCCAAGGCCGCATCATCAATGTCTCTTCTGTCGTCGGCTACACAGGCAATTCTGGTCAGGCTAACTACTGCGCTGCGAAAGCCGGTGTTGCCGGGATGAGTCGTGCTTTGGCGCGTGAGCTAGGCAGTCGGAACATTACGGTGAATTGCGTCGCGCCCGGTTTTACCGAGACGGATATGACGAATGAGTTAGACGAAAAACAAAAAGCCGTGCTGTTAGCGCAAATTCCCTTGGGGCGTCTTGGTCATGTTCAAGAAGTTGCTGCTGCGGTCGCTTTTCTGGCTTCGCCAGCGGCGGCTTACATTACCGGGTCGACCTTGCACGTGAATGGCGGAATGTATATGTCTTGAGTTTGGTAGGGCAATGGCGACAGCGTGATCCAAGCATAGACTTCGTTTGGTAAGCGCTGATCATTTTGGTAGAATGGTGCGGTTTTTTACACCGAATAATCTCAGAGGGAATGAAACACATGGAAAACATCGAACAACGTGTCAAGAAAATTGTTGCTGAACAACTGGGCGTCAACGAAGCCGACGTCAAAAACGAATCTTCTTTCGTTGATGACCTGGGCGCTGATTCACTCGATACGGTCGAATTGGTGATGGCGCTTGAAGAAGAGTTCGAGTGTGAAATTCCCGATGAAGATGCTGAAAAAATCACCAGCGTGCAACAAGCTATTGATTACGTCCAAAGCAACAAGAGCTAGAACTGAGGCTGAGTATCCCTATGCAAATGCCTGGCTGCTTTTGCAGCATGGGCTGATGCGGGGGTTCTCAGTTCGCTTTATTTAGTTTTCTTCATCCTGGCGCGCTACGTTCCGTGGCGCGTCTCATCAAGCTGAGTTTTGAGCGTTTCTACGCTTTCTTTCTTAGCCAATGAGCGCTGTTATGAGCGCTGCAACTTCCGTTCGGAGACTAGCTAGTCCATGTCCTCACGTCGCAGAGTCGTTATCACCGGCCTCGGGATCGTTTCCCCGGTCGGCAATTCAGTCGAACAAGCTTGGCAGAACATCATCGCCGGTCGCTCAGGAATCAGCCAAGTGACGCGCTTTGACACCTCGACTTTTCCGGTAAAAATTGCGGGCGATGTTAGGGATTTTGATGTGACGCACTATCTTTCGGCGAAAGATGCGCGGCGCATGGATACTTTTATCCATTACGGTATGGCCGCAGGGATTCAAGCGATTAAAGACGCTGGGCTAGAAGCGCATCCAGCGAACGCTGAGCGCATTGGCGTTTCGATTGGTTCGGGTATCGGTGGTTTGCCGATGATCGAAAGCACTACCGACGAATATCGCGCAGGCGGTATTCGCAAAGTGTCGCCGTTTTTTGTTCCCAGTTCGATTATCAATATGGTGTCCGGCAACCTATCGATTTTGTACGGCTACAAAGGTCCTAACATTGCGTTGGTCAGCGCCTGCTCGACCGGGACGCATAGCATCGGTGATGCCGGTCGTTTGATCGAGTATGGCGATGCCGACATCATGATTGCGGGCGGCGCTGAATCGACCGTCTCGCCGCTTGGAATGGGCGGCTTCTCGTCGGCGCGTGCTTTGTCTACGCGCAACGATGACCCGCAAACCGCGAGTCGGCCATGGGATCGTGATCGCGACGGCTTTGTTTTAGGCGAAGGCGCCGGCGTTATGGTGCTGGAGGAGTATGAGCATGCAAAAGCCCGTGGTGCCCGTATCTATGGGGAGCTGCTGGGCTTTGGCATGAGCGCTGATGCGCATCACATGACAGCGCCTTGTGCTGACGGTGAGGGCGCGGCGCGTTGTATGAGCAACGCCTTGCGTAATGCGCGGACGAATCCACAAGACGTGCAGTATGTGAATGCGCACGGCACCTCAACCCCGCTCGGCGATCAAGCTGAAACCGTCGCCATCAAACGTGCTTTTGGCGCGTATGCGCAGCAACTGGTGGTCAATTCGACCAAGTCGATGACGGGCCATCTGCTCGGTGCTGCTGGTGGGATAGAAGCCGTGTTTTCGACGCTGGCGCTGTACCACCAGGTGTCGCCGCCGACGATCAATCTGTTTAACCAAGACCCTTTGTGCGATCTCGACTACTGCGCCAACGAGGCGCGCCAAATGAAAATGGAGATTGCTATTTCCAACTCTTTTGGTTTTGGTGGGACGAACGGCACCTTGGTCTTGAAGCGGGCGGCTTGACGGCGCTCGGCGTCAGTTTCCTTGCCCCTGTGTCTTTCCCTGTGTTTCTGCCTCCCTGGGCTGCGCTGAGTATTTTTTAAGTCCTGGTCGTGCGATTTCCCATTCATATCACCCTGCGTCGCTCGCGCTTGCTCGGTGTTTTATTGGTTTTGATGCACGCACTGGCAGCCTTCAGCGTTTTTGTGTTGGCTTGGCCACTTTGGTTGAAGTCGGCGCTGATGCTGCCTCTGGCCTGGTCTTTGTGGCACACGCTGCGCCCAAATGCCATCCTCGGCTTACGTTTATCTGAGACGGGGCAGGTCGATTGTTTGCTCGCGCAGGACTTGCGTGTGCGTGCCTTGATCGCGCACAACAGCACTGTTTTTGCCGGCCTGATTGTTTTGCGTTTGCGCTTTGAAGATGCGCCGGGGATCAAGCAGCTGGTCTTGTTACCCGACAGCATGTCTGCCGAGCAGTTTCGCCAGCTACGTGTTTTTTTGCGTTGGCGTTTGGATCTTACAGACGCTGCTTAGTGTCCCTCTGTCCCTCTGTTCCAGAGTTCTGGCTCGCGCCCCCTGTTTTATTTTTTCTGCTCACCTATTTCAGGCGTGCGGGTGTAAATCACGCGCTTTTTACGCGCGAGCTTGTTTTCGCCTTTGGCCGCTTTCTTGTGTTTTTTGAAAAGATCGTAGCGTTTTAGCACGGTATTTTTTGCCTGTGCTAAGAGCTCGGGATAGTCGCGGTTGAAGTGCAAACCACGACTCTCGTGGCGCTGTAGTGCGCAGCGCACGATCAAGCTCGCGGTGATGACCAGATTACGCAGCTCGATCAAGTCGTTGCTGACGCGAAAATTAGCGTAAAACTCCTCGATCTCTAGCAGTAATAAACGAATTCGGTGGCGCGCGCGGTTTAGACGTTTCGTCGTGCGCACGATGCCGACGTAGTGCCACATACAGCGACGCAGTTCGTCCCAATTGTGTGAAATCACGACCTCTTCGTCGGGGTCGCTTAAGCGGCTATCGTTCCACGCCGGCAGCTTGGGCAAGAGAAGCTCTTCTTGCAGCAGAATGTCTTGGCTTGCGGCGCGCGCAAAGACAATACATTCGAGCAATGAATTGCTGGCGAGGCGGTTGGCGCCGTGCAAACCGGTGCATGAGACCTCGCCCACTGCGTACAGGCCACGCATCGTCGTCCGCGCACGCAAGTCGGTGAGCACCCCGCCGCAGAGATAATGCGCGGCAGGCACCACGGGGATGCCCTGCCGACTCATGTCGATTCCCAGCTCAAGACAGCGCGCGTTGATGGTCGGAAAATGTTCGCGAATAAACTCGGGTGAGCGATGCGAAATGTCGAGATACACGCAATCTAGTCCCCGGCTTTTGATCTCAAAATCGATCGCTCTAGCGACCACATCGCGCGGCGCAAGTTCAGCACGTGCATCGTGTGCGGGCATAAATCGTGTACCGTCAGGCAGGCGTAACAAGCCGCCTTCGCCGCGTACCGCTTCAGAAATCAAGAACGACTTGGCTTCGGGGTGGTACAAGCAAGTCGGATGAAACTGGATGAACTCCATGTTGGCTACCTGGCAGCCGGCGCGCCATGCCATGGCAATGCCGTCGCCCGTCGCGGTATCTGGGTTGGTCGTATACAAATAAACCTTACCCGCGCCACCGCTGGCGATCAGCGTGTGTCCCGCAGCAACGGTCAGCACCTCACCGTTTGCATTGTTCAAAACGTAAGCGCCCCAGCAGCGTTGGCCGCCCCCCTCCTCTGGCTCAAGGGTGATCAGATCAATCGCAATATGCTGTTCTAGTACCGTGATATTCGGGTGATTGCGTACGCGCTTGGTCAGCGTGTTTTGAATCGCCGAACCCGTTGCGTCGGCCACATGCAGAATACGCCGTGCACTGTGCCCACCTTCTTGCGCTAAGTGATAGCCCGATTCGTCGCCAGAAAAGCTAACGCCTTGCGCCACCAGCCAGTTAATCGCCGCTGGAGCGTTTTCAATGACAAAGCGGGTCGCTTCCAAATCGTTTAAATGCGCGCCGGCTACCATCGTGTCTTCAACGTGTGCTGCAATCGAATCATGCTGATCGAGCACTGCGGCGATGCCGCCTTGCGCCCAGCTCGAGGCGCTGTCTTCTAGGCTACGTTTGCTGATGAGTAATACTTTGCGTTTTTTAGCGAGGCGCAGCGCAGCCGATTGACCGGCCAAGCCGCTACCAATAATGAGCACGTCGTAATCAAGCTGCACGATAAAATCCTGCTGGAAAAAAACCAAAGTCTTCGACTATAACACGCGTACTAGCGCTATTTTTTAGGCAATCTGTTCGCGCAATCGATGAGCGCAGCAGCGTCGGGTCGAGCCTGGGTTTTACCGTATGCTTTGCAAGCGCATCGTTAGCGCCAAGCAGAGCTGCACTACTGATAGCCGTAAAAACGCAGCCGCTGGCGCACGGCGGCGCTGCGCAGATAATCGACTAAGGCAGAAACCGCAGGCTTGCCCTGGCCTTGCTTCAGCGTTACAGCATCTTGCGTGATGGGGCTATGCAGTTGGCTAGGGACGATCCAGGCTGAGCCTTCCTTCAGCACGCCGTCGGCAAACACCTGCGCGCGTGCGACAAAGCCAAGTTCAGCGTTTTCACTAGCAACAAATTGATAGGTTTGCGCGATGTTTTCGCCTTGAACGAATTTGGGCTGTAAGCGTTCGAGCTGCCCCAGTCGGCGCAATACCTCGATGCTTGCCGCACCATAAGGCGAGCGCTTTGGATCGGCCAAGGCCAGGTGTTGAAAATACCCACGCTGCAACACCATCCCCTGTTGATCGACCAAAGTTGCTTGTTTGCTCCATAAAACCAAGCTGCCGACAGCGTAGGTAAAACGCGAGCCCGGCACGGCTAGCCCCTCTTGCTCTAAGCGTGCAGGCGTTTCTTGATCCGCCGCGAGCAACACTTCAAAGGGCGCGCCGTGCTTGATTTGTGCGTAGAGCTGTCCGGTGGAAGCAAACGAGAGCAGCAGCTTATGGCCGCTAGCGCTGGCAAAGTCAGCAGCAATTTGCTGCATCGGCGCAATAAAATTGGCGGCAACCGCGACATGAATCTCAGCGGCCGTCGTGGCCTGCGACAAAAGCGCGCATAAAGCGCCGACGATGCTGCTGTAGCGCCACCGCCAGCATTGAATTTTGAGACGCATCTATCTACCCAAGCTAAGTTCTGCGCAGCCAGCACGAGTGCACGCTTCTTTGCTTCATCCAGACACTTGCTACGCCGCCATGACGGGTGGGCGCAAGCGCTCTAGCGCTGCTTGGCGGCTAAACAGGGTGAGCAAGGCATCGACTGAGGGCGCTTGTGTTTGCCCTGTCAGCATGATGCGGATCGGCATCGCCAGAACCGGCATTTTGAGACCATGGTTTTTCAGACAACTTTTGATCAAGGCATTGATTGCGCCAATTTCCCAGTCGACCGTGTGCAAACCCTGTCTGAATTCGGCGTAGACCGCCTGTGCCTCAGTCGTCCAATACGGCGCCAAGATGGCTGCAACAGCAGTCGCATCGGCGGCGGACGGTGCGCGGTAAAACAGCGCCACGGCCTCGGCTAATTCCTGCAAATTGCTGACGCGCCCTTTGTACAGCTCGATGATCGCCTCCAAGGCTGGCTCGGCAGCCACCTCAAGCGCCAGCGCCGCCAAGCGTGGTTGCAGCAAACTAGCGAGTCGCCCTGAGTCTGCCTGCTTAAGATAATGCGCGTTCAACCAATTGAGTTTCTCAGTATTAAATTGCGCGGCAGAAGGCGTGATGTGATCCAGGTCGAACCAAGCGCAAAACTCTGCCATCGAGAAAACTTCAGCATCGCCATGCGACCATCCCAAGCGCGCCAAATAATTGAGCACCGCTTCGGGCAAATATCCGGCCTCTTCATACTGCATCACACTCACGGCGCCATGACGTTTCGACAGCTTCTGCCCGTCTTCACCGAGAATCATCGATAGATGTGCGTAGCTAGGTATCTGTGCCTTGAGCGCTTGCAAAATATTGATCTGCCGTGGCGTGTTATTCACATGATCGTCACCACGAATGACGTGCGTGATGCCCATATCCCAATCGTCTACGACCACGCAAAAATTGTACGTAGGCGTGCCGTCCGCGCGTGCGATAACCAAATCATCGAGTTCAGCGTTGGCAATCTCAATTCGCCCCTTAACCAAATCGTTCCAAGCAACAAACCCCGTTTGCGGATTTTTAAAACGCACTACCGGCGCTTGATTCTTCGGTGCGGGCGCTAGCGTCTTGCCTACTTCGGGTCGCCACTCGCCGTTATAGCGCGGCTTTAAACCTTGCTGCCGTTGCGTCTCGCGCAGTGTTTCTAGAGCTTCGCTGCTGGTGTAGCAGTAATACGCCGTGCCCGCAGCGAGCATCTCTTGAATCACTTGCTGATAACGCACGATGCGCTGCATCTGATAAAACGGGCCTTCATCCGGCTGCAAGCCCAGCCAGTTCATTCCGTCCAGAATCGCCTGCACGGCCTCCGGCGTTGATCGTTCAAGATCGGTATCTTCGACCCGCAAAATAAACTGACCCGCGTGATGGCGTGCGTAAGCCCATGAAAATAGAGCGGTTCTAGCGCCGCCGATATGGAGATAGCCCGTGGGCGAAGGGGCAAAGCGGGTGCGGATCATATTGGCTCGTCGAGAGGTGGGTCGTGAAGGGGAGTGTGTGTGATGCCGCCGCAGCTTGCGGCAGTCGTCTCATTGTTTGTGCGTGACTACGACAGACTACCCAGAGAGGGGGCGGCAGGGTAAGCAGCAGATCGTCATTGTAATTCGATTTGACAGGCCGACGTGCGATGCCATCAGCCCAGCGTGCGCAGCGGGTCATTATCCCAGCCCAAAAAAGCAAATCGGTGCGCGCACCGATTTGCTTTAGCGCTAACTTGCTTTAGCCCCCGCCCGCCGTCCAGCTTGCCGCGATCATCGGCTGTAAAGTCTCACGATACGCATCAGATAAACGGGTTTCTCCCATCGCCGGTGGAGCAAAGCTGGCCATCGCTTGGATCAAGGAATTGAGTTGCTGATCAATTTGTAAATTCAGCCCGCCCGCTTCGATGCGTTCGACATGTGGCTGGCGCGCGTCGAACCAATTGCTCAGCAATACGCGATCCGTGCTGCCGATGACGGAAATCTCCAAATCACTTTGCAAACGCCGTAACCACAGCTGATCCGCCGCAATTTGCTGGCCGAAACGCAGGACGTCAACGTCGTTCGGGCTGCTGCCTTGTTCGACCAGCGTGTCGCGCCCGTCGCCACGTTCAAACAGATAGGTATCGCTGCCTAACCCGCCTTGCAACAGATCGTCGCCGCTGCCGCCTTGCAAAACGTCCGCCCCGGCGCTGCCGATTAGCGTGTCGTCGCCCGCCCCGCCTTGCAGGCTATCCGCCCCGGCACCACCGTCGAGCAAATCCCCTCCGTCGCCGCCGTTCAGTTGGTCGTTACCTGCTAGACCGTAGAGCCGATTGTTGCTGGCGTTGCCACGCAAGATGTTGTCTTGGGTATTGCCGATGCCTTGGCTGGTACTGCCGGTCAGCGTGAGGTTTTCGAGGTAGTTGCGCAGTGTGTAATCGATGTTAGAGAGGACAGTGTCGCTACCTTCGTTGGCGTATTCAGATATCGCGTCATAAGCGTTATCGACGACATAGGTGTCGTCACCCGCCCCGCCCATCAGACTGTCCATGCCTGTGCCACCGTCAAGGAAATCATTACCCGCGCCGCCATCGAGCAAGTTGTTACCTTCGTTGCCGATAAGCGTGTTGTCTTGCGCGTTGCCGCCGCCGGAAATGTCGGCGCTGCCAGTAAGCGTGAGATTTTCGAGGTTGTCGGCGAGGTTGTAGTTGACACTGGCGAGCACCTTGTCGCTACCTTGACCCGTGCTTTCGAGCACCTGGTCAGCATCGTTATCGACGAGGTAGGTATCGTTGCCCTGACCGCCGCTGAGGGTGTCGGCGCCAGTGCCGCCTTGCAGGGTGTCGTCACCGTTTGTCGCGCGGGTCGCGAGTTGGGCCGCGATTTCGGCGGCTTGCCAGACCGTACCGTCACTGAACGCCACGCGGGCAACGGTTGATGCGCCGTCGCTATTGAAATAATCGCGCACGATGATGCTGTCTTTGTTGCCATAGCTGAGCACGAGATCGTCGCCTTGCTGTGCCACACCGCGTAGGTCAGCGGCGGTCACATCGTTGAAGATAATGCTGTCGCGCTCTTCGGTGTTTGCATTGGACAAAACATGGCGTTGGATTTGATCGACACCATCACCACGGTTAAAGCGGTAGCTGTCGTCGCCTATGCCGCCATCCAAAATGTCATCGCCCAGACCACCGAGCAGCGTGTCGTTACCAGCGCCACCATCCAGCGTGTCATTGCCTGCTTCACCGCTGAGAATATCGTTGCCCGCCAGGCCGTTCAGGACGTTTTCTCCACGGTTGCCAGTGATGAGGTTGTCTTGCGCGTTGCCAGTACCGTCGATGTCTTCTTGCCACAGCTTGAGCGGTTCGATGGTGTAGATGGCATAAGCGCTGCCGACGTTGGCCGCTTGGCGGAACAGATCGAGGCTGACAAAGCGCGTCATGTCGGCGACTTGTTGCCGCCCAGAATCGGCAATGTAGAACCCGATTAAAGCGCCGCTGGTTTCGTTGTACACCGCGCCCGTCAGGGTGATAACGTGGTTCACGTTGCCGTTGGGGTTGGTGTATTGCGCATCGCCCCACAATTTGCCAGCATCGACCGCGACGATGACGCCGCGCTGCCCGCGCGGATTGCGGAGACCGTCTACCCGCCAGCTGATCCCGGCTTGCCCGCATGCGATCCAGACGGATTACTGGACGCGGTCCAACCCACCATTGCGCGGTTGCGCGAGTTGACCGTCAGCGACCGCGACAACTTCGAAACCGCTTACCTTGCGCCGATCCGCGAGCTGGCGCGCCTGGTGCATCTGCTTCCTGC
>JAZKFR010000152.1:0-21079 GCA_040386295.1 Pseudomonadota bacterium
CCCACTTGTGGGCGAGGGGAAAGCAGGCGTTGGGTGAAGACGTTTATGTTGGTGGTTAGGGCGTTTTCTGCCTCGAGTGGCGTGCTCACTGACTCGTTTATTTTTTTGCTTGGGTCGGCGAGAGGAGGGCATGATTAAGTGGGCGTGATGGGCGCAAGCCGGTCTTCAGGCTTGTCTTTGTGGCGCGCTACGGTTTGTGCACAGGTCTTCACACTTTAGTCCTGCTCTAATTGAGCGGCTGCTCGCGGTAGCGGGCGATGGCGTAATCGTCGCCGCGCTCCTGTAGGGTCACGGGAAAGAGTCGGTAGGCTTGGTTCTGATGGCTGAATTCCAAGCAATGGCGCAGGCTAAACAAGCTAGGCGGGAGGACTAAGCGCACTTCCCCAGGCAGATTGCCGTCGCGCAGCCAGATACCCATCGCACGTTGGCTGGGGCTAGAACCGCTGGCGGCAACGCATAGCTCAATGCTCTGCGCTTGCTTGGCCAGGGTTTGCACGCCGATGTGCGCACGCGCTTCGTTCGGTTTGTTAAAGCGGCGCACAACGCCAAGCAGCCAATTATCGCCGCCCGAGGGCTGCATGCTGAGCAAGGCGCCAAGCTTCAGCCAGTCATGCCGCAAAATCTCTGCCTGTGTGCTAAATCCACCCAAACTGACGTTATCAACACGCCATTGCTCGGCTTGTTCGCGCACTAAATTATCAAGCTCGTCAGTCTGCCGAACTTGTCCAAGGCAAACCGAAAATGCAGCAGGAAAGCCGTGCAGAACGGCCATTTTGGTTTTCACCGAATGGCGTTGATATTTGCGCAACAAACGCTGCGGCGCCCAATAGCGAGCGAGATGGCGCAATACGGGCAATAAGGTTTTAACCGGATAACTGGCACCAAGATTGAGCTGCTCGGGGATTTCGCCGCGCTCGACGCGCGTCAGCAACATCTTCAAGGTTTCAGGAAAACTGCCTGCTGCAACAAAACGTACTGCATCAGCCTCTGTCGCGCCGTTAAGCTCTGTCGCTTCAAGCAAACGGATGGGCGGCGCGTGTTCGCCACGGCTTAGGACAAAGGCAAAAAGGCTGTCGCGTTGTCGCGTTTTTGACAGCGTGAAATGCGCTAAAAAACAGGTGAGCACGCGCTCAACCAGATCAATCTGCGACGGAGTCAAACTATCGAGCGCGGTGGCGTGCAAAACCAGGGCATGCAGATAGGCCAGATGCACCGTGTTGCACGTGCTTTGGGCTGGCTGGTGCGCGACGACTTGGGGCGCAACGACAACGCTTTTTTGCGTGCACGCCGCTGCTTCGGCAACCAGGTAAGCGCGGCCTAGGGAGAGCCAGGCTGGATGATGCTGCGGACCGTGCTGGTATTTGATCCATTTGAGTTGCGCGGCGCGCGCCTGAATCAAACGAAAAACCACCAGCGGCAGCAAAGCGCCGAGCGATTCGGCCCGTTTCTGCGCACTTTGATGGCGTTCTAGCGCGTATTCATAGCATTCAGCCAGTTTGTTCCAGCATAAAAGGCTGATCGTTGCCCAGCGCTGAATGCCCGGCTGCGCCTGCGGTGCGGCTGGATTTCCGCCCTCGGCTTGGGCGTGCAGATAATCCTTAGCAAGCTGCTGTAGCGGGGCTTGCGCCGCATCATCAAGTTTTTGAATGGTGCGCACGTAGTGTTCGCTGCGAAACCCGCCGATTTGCTCCATCGCGTCCAGCCAAGCGCACAGATCGTCGACGGCCTGTAAGGGATTGTCGCTGGGGAGTTCGCTGAGCGCTCGTTTGAGGTCTTTGCCATCCGCCAGGGGATGTTCAAAGTAGGGGGTAAAGAGCTTGAGCATGGTGAACCCCGTTTAAAGTCCGTCTGATTGATCCGACGCGCCCGTCAAGACCGTGCAGCAAAGAGTGAATGGTGAGCTGCGGGGCTGAGCTGCGGAGCTCAGCCGTGGCGCGCTCTACTCAGCTACCGCACAGCACACTCGCGCGTCTGAACAGCTACTTCAGCCTGCCTTTTTAAGCAGCAGCTTTAGCCAACCGGACAAAGCAGGGGGGACGTACCCAGGCGACCCACAGACTGTCGCGACCCGCCAGAAACTCAAAACGCAGCGCGTTGTGAGCTTATCAAGCTGAAGCAAGCTGCGGCAATTGCCGTAGCGGCCACTAATCAGTCGCTCGGTACCGCTAATCGGCGACGCAGCAATTCCAAACCCCAAGCAACGCCAAAGCCGGTCAAATCGCTCGCGATCGCACCTAAGCCACCTTTGCAATTAGACGCGGACAGGTCTAGGTGCAACCAGGGCGTAGCGCCGACAAAACGCTTCAGAAAACGTGTCGCCAAAATGTGGTCGGCCTCGCCGTCTAGGGTGCATTGCTTAATGTCGGCGATCTGACTTTCCAGCTCGGCTTCGTAGTCTTCATCTTGCGGAAACAGGCAAACACGCTCGCCGCTGGCCTGCCCCGCCGCTACCGCCGCCTGGCCAAGCGTCGCTTCGCTAGCAAAAACACCGGCGTAACGATTGCCGAGGGCGTACACCATGCTGCCCGTCAGCGTGGCGAAATCGATAATCAAATCAAGGCCTTCGCCTGCGTGTTGTTGCGCCAGCGTCAAGGTATCGGCGAGCACCATCCGCCCTTCGGCGTCGGTATGCGCAATTTCGATGCTGGTGCCGTTTAAAGCACGCACAATATCGCCCTGCTGGTACGCCTGCGGACTCAGGTGGTTTTCGGCGATGGCCAGCCAAACATCAAGCTGAACCGGGAGTTTTTGCCGCGAAACAGCGAGCAACAGCCCCAAGGCCACAGCGGAGCCGTTCATGTCTTCGTGCATGCCCGCCATGTATTTCGCCGGCTTGAGATTATGGCCGCCGGTATCAAAACAAATCCCTTTGCCGACCAAGGCAACGCGCGTGGTGCGCGTCGATTGGCTGTGCTGCGTCGATTGGATCTGCTGCGCCGCAGCACTTGCCGCTTTCTCTGTCGAATTAGGCGTCGGTGGGGTGTAGCGCAAATGCACAATCGCCGCTGCGTGCGGCGCTGTTGGGTCGCGCCGATCAAGACGGCTGGCGCTGCCTTGTGCCACTGCAAGAAAAGCCCCGGCACCCAGCTGCTCCAGTTTGTGCAGATCAAAAGTCTCCACCGCCCAGCCCTCTGTTTGCGCCATTTTTTCGATGCACGCACGATAGCTAGCAGGGGTTAAGACATTGGCCGGCAAGGCAGTCAATCGGCGCGCGAGCAAATTGCCCGCAGCCCGTGCGGCAAGCGCGGCGAAACGCGCCTGTTGGTGTTGTTCCTCCTGCGCAACATCGGCGCCGGGTCGGCTCAGGTAAATGTGCTGCAAATTTTGCACTGGCTTGGCGCACTGCCTCGGCAACGCTTGCCCATTGACCCAAGCGCTGTACACCGCCGCCTCGACCAAGGATTGGCTATCGCTAGGGCATAGCGCACCGTGCAGCACAATGTGCAGCGTCGCCGGATGTTCGCTCAACAATAGCGCCAAGGCCTTACACAGCAAGCTATCGCGCATGAAAGAACTGTGCTCTGGCGGCACTACCAAGCAAACGAAAAGACCGCCCTCTGGGCTGTTAATCAGCAGCGGTGATTTTTCCAGATCGACCAAGCTTTCAGCGCGTCGTGCCAGCGTTGCCAAGAGCAATTCACGGCCCGGCAGAGCATCGTCTAAGCTTTCGCTGTTGGGCAAAATGCACAAGGTGTGCTGCACGCCGCGCAAAGCTTCAGCACTTGGCGCAAAACTCAGTTTAGGCAGGGCTTGATCAATTTCAGCAAGCTGTTTTTCCAGGGCAAAAAGCTCCTGATCCATAGGCACATCCCGTTCGTTCCATTACAATTCGGCGATTATATCGGCCACTTAAACGCATGCAGCAATATCTTGAGCTTATGCGCCATGTCAGCACGCATGGCGCGATTAAAACAGACCGCACCGGTACCGGCACGCGTTCGCTTTTCGGTTGGCAGATGCGCTTTGATTTGAGCCAAGGTTTTCCGCTACTGACGACCAAAAAATTGCATCTGCGCTCGATCATTCACGAGCTGCTGTGGTTCTTGCGCGGCGATAGCAACGTGCGCTATTTGCAAGAAAATGGCGTACACATCTGGGATGAATGGGCTGACGCCGAGGGCAATCTCGGTCCAGTTTACGGGCATCAATGGCGCCACTGGAGTAAGCCCGATGGCGGCGAAGTCGACCAAATCGCCCAGTTGATCGAGGGGCTCAAAAACCAACCCGATTCGCGTCGCCACTTGGTCAGCGCGTGGAACCCGGCAGAGATTTCACGCATGGCGCTGCCGCCTTGCCACGCCCTCTTCCAGTTCTACGTCGCACCGGCCAACGCAGACGAGCTTGACCAACGTCCCAAGTTATCGTGCCAACTGTACCAACGCAGCGCCGATATTTTTCTTGGTGTGCCGTTCAACATCGCCTCTTACGCGCTGCTCACTCTCATGTTGGCGCAGGTGTGCGACTACCAGCCGGGTGATTTTGTGCACACCCTAGGCGACGCGCATCTCTACAGCAATCACCTAGAACAAGCGGCGCTCCAGTGCACACGCACACCGCGCCCACTGCCGAAAATGCAGCTAAATCCTGCCGTGCGCGACCTCTTCGCCTTTCGTTTTGACGACTTCAGCTTGAGCGGCTACGACCCCTACCCGCACATCCCTGCGCCGATCGCCGTCTAAACCCATGCGGATCGACACCTCTCCCGCCTGGCAGGCTCTGTTGGCGCACGCGGCACAGCTCAAGCCGCAGCATCTGCGCCAGCTGTTTGCCGCCGACCCACAGCGCTTTGCGCGCCATTCACTCAAGCTCGGCGAGGTCTTGTTTGACTACTCGAAGCAACGCCTAACGCAAGAAACGCTGGACCTCTTAGTTGAATTAGCCAACAGCGCACAGGTCACCCAGGCGATCGAACAAATGCTGGCCGGGGAACACGTTAACGCCAGCGAAGGACGTGCCGCCTTACATGTCGCACTACGCCAACCCAAACAAGCCCTAGTATCTGAGCGCTTTGCGCTCGCCGGCGCAGGCGGACAAGCACGGCAGTCTGTACTCCCGCGCATCTTTGCCCTGCGCGACAAAATGCGCGTGTTCTGCAACGCGGTGCGCTCCGGCGCATGGCGCGGCTACACCGGCGAGCCGATTCGTACCGTCGTAAACCTCGGCATAGGCGGCTCGGACTTAGGTCCACGCATGGCCACCGAAGCGCTGAGCGCACTCGGGCACCCGGGGTTAGCGGTGCGCTACGTATCCAACCTAGACAGCGCAGATATTGCCCCTCTGCTTGAACAGCTCAATCCGCGCACCACGCTGTTTATCGTTTCGAGCAAAACCTTCACCACAGTCGAAACGCTGACCAATGCACGCACTGCGCGCAGTTGGCTGCTAAGTCACGCCAACGCCAGCAGCCAACAAACAGATTTGGCCATGCAGCAGCAAATGATCGCCGTCACCGCCAATCCCAACGCTGCGCTGCAATTTGGCGTGAATCCCGAGCAAATTTTTGCACTTTGGGATTGGGTCGGTGGGCGCTTCTCGCTGTGGTCCGCTGTGGGTTTGCCGCTCGCCCTGGCGATTGGCATGGATGGTTTTGAGCAATTACTGGCCGGCGCACACGCCTTAGATCAGCATTTTCTCAGCGCACCCTTTGGGCAAAATATCCCCGTACTGATGGCGCTGATCGGCATTTGGAATATCAACTTCCTCAACGCCGGAAACCTATCCATCTCGCCCTACAGCCAATCCTTGCACTACCTGCCGCGCTACCTGCAACAGCTTGAAATGGAGAGCAACGGCAAAAACGTAGACCAAAACGGGCAAGCCCTTGCCTACGCCAGCGCACCCATCATTTGGGGCGACGCCGGCAGCAACACGCAACACGCCTATTTTCAACTGCTACACCAAGGCGGACGATTGATCCCCAGCGACTTTCACGCCTTTGTCGCCAGCGATTACCCGCTGGCCGGACACCATGAGCGCCTGCTCGCGAACTGCTTTGCACAGGCCGAGGCGCTGGCGTTTGGCACGCAGCAGGCAGAGTGCGCCGATGCCTCAGATGCGCACTCTGACAGCGCGCGCCTCGCCGCGCTCAAACATTGTCCAGGCAACCAACCCTCATCAAGCTTCATTTTCCCGAAGCTAGACCCCTATCATCTCGGCGTTCTCATCGCCGCCTACGAGCACAAAACCTTTGTCCAAGCGAGCATTTGGCAGATCAATCCATTTGACCAATGGGGCGTAGAACTCGGCAAAAAACTCGCCGACCGCCTGCTTCCTGCCCTACAAGGCGCCGCACCGCCAGCGAACTGTGACAGCTCGACCGCAGGGCTGATCGCGCACTGCCACGCCCTCGCCACGTCCCCGCGTTAAGGCAAAGGCCATGATCGTCTCGCTCATCGCCGCCCTGGCGCAGAACCGTGCCTTAGGCAAAAATCAACAACTCCTCTGGCATCTACCGGAAGACCTGCGCCATTTTCGTAGCGTAACGCAAGGCAAAACGGTGATCATGGGCCGCAAAACCTGGGAATCGCTGCCTGAAAAATTTCGTCCGCTGCCGGGTCGACACAATCTGGTGATCAGCCGCAATCCGCATTACCAAGCCCCTGGCGCCAGCCTAGCCCCTTCTCTAGAAGCTGCCATTGCTGTCGCCAGGCTAGACGAACTGAACAAAACTCAGGCTAATCAGGCTGACATGGAAGTCTTCATCATCGGCGGCGCCGAGCTATACCGCGCCGCCCTCCCCCTAGCACAACGCCTATATCTAACCGAAATAGCGCAAAGCCTAGACGGCGACTGCTTCTTCCCTCCCTTGCCCGCGCACGAGTGGGAAGAACGCACGCGCAGCCCAAGCCAACACCAAGCCGACCTAGATTTTTCCTTCGTGCTCTACGAACGCCGCCGCTAGGCTGGGGTGCGCAGCGACTGCGCACGTGTCGGATACCTGATCCCTCGAAGCCCAGATCGACGCGATCAAACCGCCGCAGCCAGCGCATCAATCCAAGCAAATTCAGCAGTTAAATCGCTTCTAAACACATTGTTCTGACGCAAACGCATTCGCCAGCGTGGCGCAAATCCCATTTAAAAGCGTCTAAATGGAACTTTCTCATTCAATTAACCACTAACTCTCTTTAGAGGCCGCTTCGCCGATGAAGCAGACGCCTCTCGGAATGTTAAGAAAACGATCCTGGCGCAAACACCTCGAGCTTTCACTCCAACAAGCACCCCAGACAGTATGGTCGTGCTGCTTGTCACGCGCTTTTGCCCCAAGCTTGGCGAAGCAAGCGGGATCACTCATTTTTCAGGAGAACATCATGTGGCGCACTAATATGGCTCTAGAACGCAGCATTGCGGGGGCTGCGGGGGCTGCGAGTACTCCGCAAGACCTTTCGGCTAAGCAAAAACAAGCTGCTGAAAAAATTGTCCTGGGCGAGGATCCACTACTTCCTCCTCGGGTAGCCAGTGCGCCTAGCCATCGCGTGCCTGGTTTGTTGTGTACACAAGAAACAGCGCCCATGCACCGCGCGGGAACCCCAGGCGGGTTGCTGTTACTAGGCAAGCGACAGCTGGTGCCATTCACGCTAACAGGGGATACAAAGGCTACAAGCCACAGCGCTGCGTCTACTGGCAACGCGCTTATCAGCCCCCCCAGTCAGGCTAGGTTTCAACACGCGTCGGTGCCTGGTTTTTCAAGCTTCTCTGGCACCGGGCAATTAGCACTTCCCGAGCTTTGGGCTGATCAATATGCCTTCATGAATGAAGCAAGTGCATTAGCCAAACCCGGTACGTCTAGAGCGCACCGTGCTGCTGTTTCTCAAGCGCATGCCGAAGTTGCACCTGAGTTGGGGCGCAACGGAGCCTTCACGGCAACGGCGTTAGCTTTTCCCGTGGCTGCGATTGATCCCTCAGTTCAAAGCGGGCACACGCTTATTGACTGGCTTATTGACTGGCAGACAAGTGGCCCGAACACAGAGCACGCACTGGGCTGTGACGAAAATTTGCCCACAATAGCGCCGACGCAGCGAATGCCACATGGGCAGCTTGAAGATATTCGCTCGGTGTTTGAAATCAGTTTTCACGAAAAGACTGCCTGTGTAACAGACGACGCCTGGTATGACCCTAAAGCGCAGGCGCTGCATGTGACACTGGGAAGCATAGCGGAGAGAACTATGGGCATATGGCAGATGGGGACAAATCGCACAAAAAGGGCGCAAAACACGCCCTTGCGAACGATTCATATCGTCGTGCCAAAACCTAATGGAATCAGCCTTCAACAACACTGTTTCACGCGAAATCCACTAGGTCGGTTCTTCAGCATTATCGGTTCGAACAAGCGCTTCCTGATGAATCAGGACGTCGAGATCAACCTCTCAGCTGAAATTTTTTTCGTTACGGCAAGCAAGCCTAAGCAGGGCGAACTCAAAGCAAAAGCAAGCAGCCGGATATTGCGTTGGCCACAGACAAAAGGTGTCCTCAGCACCCCCCATCTCTGCGTACGCTTGCACCAACGAAGCCCCTACAGCGACAACACTGCAATCAAACAGCAGCTCATTGCCTTACTTGAAACGCTGAACGAGATCACGCTCAACGCAGAAAGATATGCCACGTACCTGAACCGTATTCAGTTTCATTTTGACAACTTTAACTTTACGCAACTCACAACAGATGAAAGATCCAGCCTTGTTCAAACGATCAAAGAGATGGCGTGGAATCTCGGCGCAAGGGTTCAGCAGTTAAGAGAAAACAAGAAGCCGCGCGCCGCGCTAGGTCAGCAAACTAGGGGCACATTGGAAGTCAGTTTTACAGAAATGGGTGACGCCGAAACACGAGTCTTCAGGACGCACTGGTCGAGTCAAAGAGCGCTAGTGGACCTTATACCGGTTGCAATACTCACGCACTTAGCTGCAGATCCTCTGCCAAGCAACCGTGCGCAGAATGCGTATCAAACCGTCGAAGAGCACGGCTATGCCGCTGCTGCGCAACAACACTCTGAACAGGGTGGCTTGCCAACAGATTGGGATCAAACATACAGCGCTGTCGCAGAACGCCCTTTGTTTTCATCTGGCTCAGCTGTTTCGGACGTTCCGTCCTACGCAGACGAAATTACGTCAATAAACAATTCTTTTGACCCTGGAGCGTTCGCAGACGAGGTGCTCGAGCTTGCTGACTATGATGTTGAGCGCAACGAACCGCTAACGAAAAAGGGCAAATTCGAAGCAGCAGATGCTTAGCGGAACTCTGAAATAGTTAATTAAAATCAATAGAATAGGGAAATTACATGTGGGGCAATCAGGAATTAGCGTCAAATCAGTGGCCAGGTCTGGCTACGTGCACATGGGACCATGGGCGCAGACCGCCTGCGCCACTGCTGGGCTTAGAACACGGAGGCAACGGCACGATTTTTCCGAGCAATCAGCGGGACAGCAACACTCGATCAGCGCCATCCGGGTGGATGGCTCAGTGGCGCTTAGCTGGAGCGTATGCGCAGGGCAGCACAATCCAACTCGGCTCAAATCAAGCAGTGAGCAGCTCATCGACGAGTGGCGCCCCCTTCTTTCCAGCCATCGCCAGAGAGCAAGGCAGCTTAGCAAGCTATTGCGGAGATTTGCCGACAGTAGCGCGGACGCCCGAATCGCCTCATGGCGACATAAGAGATGTGCAGTCTCTATTTGCGCTAACGTACCAGAGAGGGGGTTCCACCTCGGCTAAGTTCAGCCACATCAATATGACCAGCGCGGCTCAATACACCCCCTCAAGGCGCACTTTAGAAGTAGCGCTGAATCGGATATTAGAGGGTGACGGCAGTAAATGGGACTGCGGCAAGAGCGTCAGCAGGACGGGGGAGCCAAGCATCTTATTGGAGCATCTCAGAATCGTGGTATCAGATGACGCACTTATTTATTTTGAACAACATAGCCCTACGCTTAATCCTTTGAGCCGATTTTTCAGCGTGCTCAGCATAGCCACACCGTTTATGCTTAAAACCGGAGGCGTCGTCACCATCGAGGCGCGATGTTTCCCCGTTCTCCCCGCTGGGACGCCACTCAAAACAAGAGCGGATACCAACAAAACACTACGTTGGCCGCAACACGGGCGCAACACAACGTACTACAGCCCAAAGCTCTCCGTGCATTTGCTCCAGCGAGAACCCTATACAGAGCAAGATTTAGTTACAACGCAAATCATTACCCTAGTCAAACAGCTATGCCAGATTGTTTTTAATAGGAAAGGGGGTATCAGCCACCTGAATGAGCTTTCTTTTGTTTTGAGCAATTTCAACTTCGTGCTACTGCCCAAGGATAAGAAGGAGGAGATTCAAGCGGCAGTTGACAAGATGGCAGCTCAGCTCGGCTTAGAAAACCGCGCTACGCATGCCCAAGCCAAGTCCCAAAACGCCGTAGGCAGGTACACGGAGGGCATCTTGAACGTCAGCTTGCAAGAAACTGAAGACACCACGCCCACGCTATTTAGGGCAGCGTGGTCAGCAAAGATAGATGCTCAGTCCGTTGCAGAATACGCCGACACTGTGCCCCCGACTCTAGGCGTCATGCCGTTGCGCGCTAATGGTGAACCGCCAGCTGAGGGTTCTGAGTTTGATCCAATACAGTACTTTCTCGATTTTTCTGCATTAGGCGATGCGTTTTTACACCCCAGCGCCGCGTCGGGGACGGAGCAAACGACTCAAGCTCGTAACAAGCATACCGATGGCGAACCGCCAGCGAAACAGCGCAAACTCGTAGCATAAACGCAGCGCACGCGCTTTGCCCGCCGTCGCTGCGCGTCTCGGACAGCGGCGCTGCATCGAGCGAACTCTGTGCTGCGTTGAGCACCGACTCGGTCATCGGATGCGCTATTTCTGGAGCTCTGCCCAGAATTTCTGCTGTGTGCGCTGTTCAGCGCAGGGAAAATTTAATTGAGCCTCTGCATGGAACTTTCTCAGCCAATTAGCCACTAAATATCTTTCAGGTCTAATTTGCCGATTAAATAGGCTGCGTTACAGGCCTAGCAAATGGGCGAAAGCAGATCAAGCTTTGCTTCATTGCAACAGCGATCAGGATGCTTCTGATGCTTGCAATGCCAAGCCTATATTCCACATAAAATCAGCAAATTAACCTGAGTTTCTAATTTCCAGGAGAGATTCATGTTTGGCGTAAGTGCAACAGGAGCGAGCGCAGTAAGCAAGGCTGCGCAAAGTTCTTTATCAAAACCAATAGAGGCAGGGATTCATATCGGAGGCGCTACACAAAACGCTCTTTTGACAATACGCACCACTGATCGCCAAACCTATTGTTTATTGAACGCTCCACAGCCACGGCAACAGACCCCGGAAATGGCTGTGGCAAAGGCGCCAATCAGTGTGCCCTTACTGGGGACGCGAGCGCTGATGCAAGCGGCACAAGAAGATAGAACGCAGTTTGGGATTGCAGGCTACCTGCTTAAACAGCCCAGCCTAAAAATACCCGGCGTGTCTTTCTGCCCAAAAACGTTAGCGCCGACTGGACGAGAATTTGTGGGCGCTGCAGAGCAAATAGCGTCACGACTTAGCTCGCCAAGCAACGGCAGAGACTTGCCGAGCCTAGACTGGACTGGTCGGAGTTTGCCTAGGCAAACTGAAGATATGACGGGCATATTTAAAGTCGTTTTTCAGCAGCAGACGATCAGTATGGTGAAACACGCCACCTACGACCCTGAAGCAAAAACCCTAAGCTTGGAAGTCAACGGTGTGGAGGCGAGAAAAGTGGGCACCTGGGGTCTAGGGAAAACCCTACACAACCAGATAGAAGCAACGTCACTGAGAACGCTGAACATCGTATCTCGTGGGCGTGATGAGATTCAATTTCAGCGGCAGTATTTCGGTCACAACCCACTGGGTCGACTCTTTAGCAGCATCAGTTTGAACCCTGGATTCGTGTTCGAAAATGGCGCGGTGATCCATATCGTGGCGGAAAATTTTCCTGTTACACCAGGGGATATGCGTCAACCCGCAGACAAACAAAGGTTATTACGTTGGCCACAGGCGAGAAACGGCAGCGCCAACCCAGACCTGTTTGTATGCTTGCACCAACGGGCGCCGTACACAGTCAACTCTAAAATAAAAGAGCAAATCACTGAATTGATTAAGGCGCTATGCCAGATTATTTTTAACGCAAAAAACTATATTTTCCATCTGACCAAAATTAAATTTCATTTTGCTCATTTTAATTTTCAACAGCTCACAGAGGATGAGCAGCATGAGCTTGCTGCGGCGGTTATGGCGACAGCAAGAGAGTTAGACCAAGAAATCAAAAATATAGAAAATCGCACAAAAAGGTACCACGCGCTAAGCAAGCAAACTACGGGCACCCTGGAAGTCAGTTTTTCAGAAATGGATCAGCCTGAGAAACGCGTATTCAAGACAAGCTGGTCGACTAAAAGAAAGCCCGAAGATGAGGTACCGCTTGAGATACTGACTGAAACAGCGGCTGATCTTGGGCAAAGCTGGGCTGCATACGATCAACATCGTGCCGCCGCAGAACAACCCCCACATGTAGCGAACGATCCACGGCTCCAGCCTGCTCAGGAGGGGCTAGCAACAGATTACGATCCTGACGAAGCGCACGCATACTCAGCGAGCACAGAGCCTCAAGCCGTTTCGCCTGACGCTGACGGAACCGACCCCAGCGTCGATTTTTTTGACGCTGACGCTTTCGTAGACGACATGTTCACGCATGCTGGCGAGGCATTGGGCGCACGGCTCACGGCTGAACAAGAGGCTGAGCATCACGACGAATACGGCGAACCGCCTGCCAAACGGCGCAAACCCAGAGCATGAGCGCTAGGCGGTGGCCTGGGTTCAAATCTCTAGCGCACACCGCCCATTCGGCGCCGCCGTCTCAATCGTGCCGTCTCAATCGTGCCGTCTCAATCGTGCCGTCTCAATCGTGCCGCCTCAATCGTGCCGCCTCAATCGCACTAACTCAGTCCCGGTAGGCCCAAGTGATGCCGCGCTCACTGAGAACTTGCCGCAATTCGGCCAAGGCACGCTCAACCAGCTCTGGCGCGCCTTCAAAGCCTAACTCTAGATGCCGCCGCTGCCCGTCCTCGGTCAGCGACGGTAGGCTGAACAAGCGTAGCTGCGGATAATCGCGCACCATTTTTTGCATCAAATCGAGCAAATTGCTCTCGTAGGCGAGATCGCCCGTGAGCAGCAGCGCTTTATCGAGCGAAGCGTGTGGGGGGCTGAGATGGGGGTAAAAAGTGTCGAGCACCGATTCGGCCATGGGATGCGCCATTTGCGGGAAGCCTGGCAAAAAATGGTGGTCACGTACGCGAAAACCAGGGATTCGGTTAAAGGGATTGGCGATGGTCTCGACCCCTTGTGGCAGCAAACCAAGCGAGAGGCGGTTGGGCGTTGTTTCTGCGCCAAAGCGGGCACGAATTTCACGCTCGGCGTCTGGATGTAGCACTAGCGACACGCCCAAAGCCTGCGCCACTGCCGCACGCGTGTAATCGTCTGGCGTGTTGCCGATCCCGCCGAAGCTGAAGACCAGATCCCCTGCGGCAAAACTCCGTTTTAGACTGCGCACAATGCGTGCGATGTCGTCACCCAGGTATTCCACCCAAGAAAGACGCAATCGACGCTGCGCCAGCAATGCGGTCATTTTGGCGAAGTGCCGGTCTAGGCGTTTGCCCGAAATAATCTCATCGCCAATGATTAAAGCGCCAATGTCCATTGTGTACTCCGTGTGCGGTTGATCAATCTTGCTTTACTGTTTTAACTCGTTAATTTAGTGATGCTTTTCATTCAATCGCGGGCTAAAGCTTCCCACATTTTTTGCAAGCGTTTGCTCGAAACGGGGGTCGGGGTGCGCAGTTCTTGCGCAAACAGTTGTACGCGCAGCTCTTCCAATAACCAACGAAACTGCTCCAAGCGCTCGTCAACCAGCCCTTGTTTGGCCAAGGCTTTGGCGCGCCGCTCGTATTGCGCCCACAGCGGAACGAATTCGCTGAGCCAGCGCGCATCGCGTGCCGGGTCGGTTTTGAGCTTATCAAGACGCAGCGTGGCGGCTTTTAAATAGCGCGGAAACTGTTGTAAGCGCTCAAACGGGGTGTCGCTGATAAAGTTTTTGCTCAGCAGGCGCGCGAGTTGCGCTTCGATGTCTTGCAGCGCTTGGCTGTGGTTACGAAAGAGCGTGAGTTTTTTGTACAAAGTGTGCGCATCGCTTAAGACTTGGGCAACGAGGCGTGCGATTTCTTGCACCAATAACCCGAGCCGGGGCTTGGCTTCGGCGCAGCGCGCTTTAAACGCAACAGCGTCGCGTGGCCACGGCTCTGCCATGCAAGCACGCTGACAACTCAAGTTGATTAGTTGTTCGCGCAGCTGCTCAGCCGAACGCTGCGTACCGCCCAGGCCAAGGTAGTGCATGCTCATGCTGGTAAAGTTGGGCAGATTTTTCTCAAAAGATTTGAGCTGATCGCGAAATTGCAGACGATAAAGTCGTAACAAGCCTGCTTGATGCGCCTGCTGCGCCGCTTCTGGCGAATCAAAAACGTGCAGCGAAACGCTGTCACCGTCGTCGACCAAGCCTGGATAGCCAAGCAAGGCAGTTGCGCCGGACGATGCAGCAGGCGCTTGCGCACTCAGGTGTTCGGGTAATTCACCGCAGTCCCAATCACGCATCCCGACAAATTGACTCACCTCATCTTGGCTGGGCGCGTGCTGCTGGGCAAACGCGCTTTTGGCGGCGTCGCCCCAATCCCGGCGCAGCGCGTTCAAATCCCGACTGATCGCCAGCTGCCGCCCGTCGGGGTCGACTAATTTGAGGTTCATGGAGAAATGCGCGGGCAAGGCGTCTGGACGAAAGGCGTCTGGCGTGATTTCCCAACCGCGCGCGTTCAGTCCACGTTCACGCACAATGTGGCCGATCAAGGCAGTCAGCAAGGGTTGCCGCGTCGATTGTGCTTGAGATTGGGCTTGAGCCGGATCGCATGACGGCGACTCAGCCGGTGCTACGGAGGGCGTTTGTTGTGCGATAAAATCTGCGGCGAAGTCGGGCAGCGGAACCAATTTAGCGCGAATTTTATGCGGCAAGGTTTTCAGCAATTGCACGACCTTCTCTTTCAGCAAGCCCGGCACCAACCACTCGCAAGGCGCCGCTGGCAGCTGATTTAGCTGCGCCAAGGGCAAAGTTAAAGTCACCCCGTCTTTGCTACTGCCCGGCTCAAAGTGGTAGCTCAGTTCGTAGCTCAAACCGCTCAAACTGAGCTGGTGCGGAAAAGCAGCGCTGGTAATCCCCGCCGCTTCATGCCGCATCAGGTCTTCGCGTTTGAGTTGCAAGACTTCAGCATCTTCACGCTCGGCCTGCCGCCGCCAGTAGTCAAAACCGGCGCCCGTACAAATGTCTTCTGGAATCAGCTGATCGTAGAAAGCGAAAATCAATTCGTCGTCGACCAGGACATCAGGGCGACGTGATTTGTGCTCCAGGCTTTCAATCTCGAACATCAGTTGCTGGTTGTGTCGATAAAACGCCCAGCGCCGTTCAAACTCATCGCTCACTTCGCCACCAACCAAGGCCTGGCGAATAAAAATAGCGCGCGCCTCGCTTGGGTTAAGCGGCCCAAAATGCACGCGTTTGCGCGCATTGAGCACGATTCCGTAGAGCGTAGAGCGTTCAAACGCAACGACCTGCATCGCTTTTTTCTCCCAATGCGGATCGGAATAGCTGCGTTTGATCAAATGATCACCAATCTCTTCTAACCACAGCGGGTCTATGCGTGCGACACAGCGGGCGAATAATTTACTGGTCTCAGCCAGCTCGGCTGCGGCGATCCATTTGCCGGCTTTTTTCTGCAAGGCTGAGCTCGGATGAATCAAGAACTTCATACCGCGCGCACCTAAGTAATGCCCTGAATCTTCGGCTTTGTAGCCAATGTTGCCGAGCAAACCGGCGAGCAAAGCACGGTGAATTGCCTCGTAGCTGGCGGGCAGCTCGTTCTCGCGCCATTGCTGCTCAGCGACCACGGTGTGCAGCTGCGTATGGACGTCCAACCACTCGCGCATACGCGCAGGCGAAAGAAAATGCGCTTGGCAACGCTGCGTCAGCTTGTTTTTTGTTTTGTGCTCGCTGCGCTGCTGCGCGTACCACTGCCACAGTTTCAGCCAAGACATGAATTCAGATTTCTCGTCAGCAAATAGGCGATGCGCCGCATCTGCCGAGGCTTGGCGCTCAGGTGGGCGCTCACGCGGATCTTGAATCGTCAGCGCCGCCGCAATGATCAGCACTTCGCTTAGACAGGCTGCGTCGCGCGCGGCGACGATCATGCGCGCAACGCGCGGGTCAAGCGGCAGTTTGGCCAAAATCTGGCCGATCTCCGTGAGCGTTTCGTTGGCGTTAATGGCGCCTAACTCGTGCAACAGCTGGTAGCCGTCGTTGATCGCTTTGGCCGGCGGTTTTTCGATAAAAGGGAAGTTTGCCAGCTCGCCCAAACGCAAGGCTTTCATGCGCAGAATGACGCCGGCCAAAGAGGAACGCAGAATCTCTGGCTGGCCAAAGGCGGGGCGCAAAGCAAAGTCTTGCTCGTCAAACAAACGAATACAGATGCCGGCAGCGACACGACCGCAGCGGCCAGCCCGTTGATTGGCCGCCGCCTGAGCAATTTTTTCGACTTGTAACTGCTCAACTTTGTTGCGGTAAGAATAGCGTTTGACGCGCGCCAGACCAGTGTCAACGACGTAGCGTATGCCCGGTACCGTGAGCGAAGTTTCGGCCACATTGGTCGCCAAGACGATGCGGCATCCTAGGTGGGGCTTAAAAATACGCGCCTGCTCTTCGGCTGAGAGTCGGGCAAAGAGCGGCAGAATTTCGGTATGCGGCGGGTGATTTTGTCTTAAGGCCTCCGCCGCTTCGCGAATTTCCCGCTCGCCGGGCAAAAACACCAAAACATCGCCCGGACCATGGCGCTGCAGCTCGGCGCAGGCGTCGCTAATCGCGCTATAGAGATCGACTTCATCGACAGCAGTTTTTTGCTCGCTTGGCGTGCTTGCTTCGTTCGACGTGTTTGGCGCATTTGCTTTGTCGGCCAGACGCGGCTTAAGCAAGGGGCGATAGCGAATCTCAACGGAGTATAGGCGGCCGGATACTTCGAGCACAGGGGCTGCGTCGAAATGCTCGGAGAAGCGCGCAGCGTCTAGCGTTGCCGAGGTGATGATCAGCTTTAAATCAGGCCGTTTCGGCAAAATTTGCTTGAGATAGCCGAGGAGAAAGTCGATGTTCAGGCTGCGTTCGTGCGCCTCATCCAAAATCAAAGTGTCGTACGCGCTAAGCAGCGGATCGCCCTGTGTTTCGGCGAGCAAAATGCCGTCGGTCATCAGTTTGATCAGCGTATCGGGGCTGCTGCGATCGTTAAAACGAATTTTGTAACCGACCAGCTGTCCGCCCACCTCGCTCCCTAATTCTTGCGCAATGCGTGCCGCTGTAGCGCGCGCCGCCATGCGCCGTGGCTGTGTATGGCCGATCAAGCCGCGTGTTCCACGCCCAAGGCCAAGGGCGATTTTTGGCAATTGAGTTGTTTTGCCCGAACCCGTTTCGCCACACAGAATGAGCACTTGATTGTCTGTGATCAGGCGCGCAATTTCGTCACGCCGTAAATTGACGGGCAAATCTTCAGCAAACACCGGCTCAGGCAAACGCGCTTTACGCGCTGCTACCGCCGCTTGCGATTGCGCTAACAGGCTGGCGTATTGGCGTGCCATCACCTCGCGTTGTGGGCCAAAAGCATGGCGTAAATCGCGCGCCAGGCTGCGCAAAGCCGCCTGGTCGGAGGCGAGGCAATCAGTCAAATCAAGGCGTGGGGGCAAAACTTGTGTTTCCAAAACAATTCCTACAATCCGCTATCGGTTACCAACTATGGCCACATAAAAAATCAAACGCTACAGCGCAAAAAGCCCGGCGGGGTAGCCACCGGGCTTGGCACGCAAGGCTGCTCAGCAGAACTGCGTTGCGTGTGTAGAGGGCGTTGCTATGACGCTATAGACGCTCAAAAACAACGGCAATACCCTGACCCCCGCCAATGCACATGGTGACCAAAGCGTATTTGCCGCCCGTGCGCTGTAGCTCATAAATCGCCTTGGTTGCGATAAATGCGCCAGAGCAACCAACAGGATGCCCCAAAGCAATCGCGCCGCCGTTCGGGTTGGTCTTGGCCGCGTCGAGTGACAGCCCACGGCTGACCGCAATCGCTTGTGCGGCAAAGGCTTCGTTCGACTCAATGACATCCATTTGATCGAGCGTTAAACCGGCTTTTTTCAGCGCCAATTTAGAAGCCGGAATCGGCCCCTCACCCATCACGTCGTTCGGCACGCCGGCAAGCGCGTAAGACACCAGCCGGGCGAGAGGCTTTTGTCCCGCCTTGGCGGCGACTTCTGCTGCGGCCAGCACAAAGAAGGCAGCGCCATCGTTAATGCCCGAGGCGTTACCTGCCGTCACCGTCCCGTCTTTCTTGAACGCAGGCTTCATTTTGGCTAGGGATTCGAGCGTAGTTTCTGGTTTGTTGTGCTCGTCGGTGTCAAACACCACTTCGCCCTTACGCGTTTGTTGCACGATCGGCACAATTTGCGATTTGAAGCGGCCTTCGGCAATGGCCACGGCGGCACGGCGCTGCGATTCGAGCGCGAACGCGTCTTGTTCGGCGCGACTGATGTCCCATTTGCTCGCCAAGTTTTCTGCCGTAATCCCCATATGACCAACGCCAAACGGGTCGGTCAGCACCGCGACCATCATGTCGACCGCGTTGCTATCGCCCATGCGCGCACCCGAGCGCAGCGCGGGCAACATGTAGGCACCGCGCGACATCACCTCAACCCCGCCACCGACGGCGTAATCACAGTCCTTCAACATAATGTTTTGCGCACTCGAAACGATCCCTTGCAAACCCGAGGAACAGAGACGATTCACCGCCATGGCGACCGAATCCATCGACAAGCCAGCTTGAATCGAAGCGACTCTCGCCACGTAGGGGTAGCGCGCATCGGTAGGAATACAGTTCCCCACGGTGACGTACCTGATTTGCTGCGGGTCAACGTCAGCGCGGCGCACCGCTTCTTTCATCACCTGTCCGGCTAATTCAGCCGGCTCAATCCCTGCGAGCGAACCGCCAAACGCGCCAATCGCCGAACGTGCTGCGCCTAAAACCACGACATCTCTCACCACGAGCCACTCCTTTATTAAAAAATCAGCAACGGTCAGTTAAACACTCAAACACTCAAACACTCAGAAAATGGGCAAAACCAAAAAACAAAAGCACGATCAACCAGAGCAGCAAGGCACGCCAAACCAAGCCAATCGCGCTTTGCATAAAGTCGACATCGGCTTCAGCGCCGGTGCCCAGCTCGGCACGATCAGCCAGCTCGCCGTGGTCGAGCACGGGCATGCCCAAACGTACGCCCAAAGCACCCGCACCGCTCGCCAATACGATGCCAATGCCGGCGTCAAACCACGTTGCTGCCTGCGTGCGCCAGCAATACACCGCGTCTTCAAAGTTGCCGACAATGGCAAAGCCAGCAGCCGTGATACGCAACGGCAGATAGTCGATCAACGCAAAAGCCTGGCGTGAAAACAAGCCAAAATCGCTGATACCCTGCGCTTCTACTTGTAAATTGTCTTGCACTCCGGCCTGTACGCCTCTGAGCAACACACTATCGACGCCATCGGCTTGCCTCGTCTGAGATCTGCTCCCCCAGTATTCGGCAAAAAACGCCGCCATCCGATACAGCACCGCCCCACACGGCCCCGGTAGCAAAACAAAGCCCACTAAAACGCCAAAAACATGGCGATGCGACGCAGTCAAAGCCTCTTCAATCGCCAGCCTAGCCACCTCGGTCGAGGACAGCTCATCGGCTGCGCGTCCGCGCCAAGCAGCCAAATGTTGGCGCGCTTGCGCCAGATCCCCCATACGTAAAGCGAACTGAATATCGGTGTAGTAATGACTAAATTGCCGAAAGCCCAGCGTCAAATAAAGCATCAGGACATTCCAGCACCAAGCGAGGAAGGGGCTGAATTGATGCAGAGCAAAGAAAATGATGCCGGAGAGCAAACTCACCCCGACAACGCTGAAACACCAAGCCAATACTTCGTGCTGCCGATGACCTGCGTTAAAGCGCTTTTCCAGCCAGTCGGCGAGCAGCAGCAAACGGCTACGCACCACCCGCTGATAAGAAAGGGGTCGTAGTTGTTCGAGCAGCAAAGCAAATACAAGAGAAAACAAACTCATCCTAAATCACCCCACAACGCGCCAAACCATCGCCAGAACGGAAAGGGGGGAAGATAGCACAGCCGCTTGCGCTACGCGGCATAGGGCGTTTCTTGCCGTGCTTTAGGGGCGGCTCCACGCACTTTTTTGCGGGTCAAAAGATTGGCCTTACAAGCATCCCAACGTAGCGACGATGACGTGCAAATCAGCCTTGGTTGACGCGATAAATTCATTTTCCATCTGGGCGCAAGGTGTATGTTTAAACGAGCAATGGAGCAGTGTGAACACAAAAGCGATTTTGTGCGTCTCACGCACTGACCGTGTTCTGACCGTGTTTATTGGCTTTGAGTGATTAACAAATGGACATAACGAAAATCATGGATGTAAATGCAAATCAGGCAGCTGCCTTGAGCATGACTTGCGCTTTAGCCAGCGCGGCTTGTACGCGCAATCATCCGCGCATCGAGTTAGGCGGAATCGATTACTTTCGCTTTGGCGTTGGCATAAGCGGAATCTTTTCATCCTTCGCGGCAGCACTACTCACACAAGAGCAAGCGGAGCGGCACGCCTTCTTTCTACCGCTGGCCGCAGGTGCTGTGCTGGCGTTTGCTTCGCTACGTTCCATGAAGCAGCGGCTAGAACAGCAAGACATAGCCGCAGTGGATGAGCGGGCAAACGTGCTGGACACAGGCCTTACGCTCGCCGAGATTGGTCAGCCTATTCATCCTATTCATGCCTGCTCACGCCGACCTGAGGCAAGCCTGGTGGCCAGGCAGCTCTGATCAACGCGGGGCGTTTGCACCTAGCAGCGCCACCAGCATTGGCTTTGCACAGACGTGCAAAGCCATCATTTTCCAGG
>JAZKFR010000153.1:0-25845 GCA_040386295.1 Pseudomonadota bacterium
GCACGTACGGATCTGTGCGGGGGGCGTCGGGTAACCGGCGTCCCTACCGCGACCCAAACATCTGTCTATTCTAAGAATCGAGTCTTGAAATCAGCTGGCGGCAACAGACAAACTTCAGAGCGCCCAAAAATCCAATACCGATGCCGCGCAATCCAACGGTACAAAGCATCCCGCAATGGCGCGGGCACCAGCCAAGCTATCCATGCCGCACGCCATGGCCAACCCAGGCCATGCAGCACGCGAAAGATGGCCGCCGTGTGTTGCCATGCGTTAGGACCATCCACTAGCAGTAGTGTCTGCAAACCCTCCACACGCAACCCTGCCTTGGCCAGCAATGACTGCCCCGTTGCGCTCTGAATAGAGGCGAACTGGAATACGCACTTGCGGTCATGCTTGAGCAAGAACTGAACCGACCCGTTACAAAGAAGGCACTTGGCGTCGAACACCACAATCATTCAGAACCTCCCGAGGGAATAATGAGATAGCCAGTGTAATTGGCGACTCTTCCGACCAGTGGAACGGACGCCTGAATATGGAAATGAAGCTTCTGGTCCTCCCCGGTCTCTCGGGCCGTCAATTCAGGCATCAGCCACACAGGACATCGAATACCCAAGAAATACAACTTCTCCAATCGCATTTCCAGCGCCCCCTCCACTTCCAATAGTTCAAACGTAAGAAGGGATGCGCCCAAGCGCTCTGTGATGCGATTCCCCGATTTCGTCAACGTAGATCGCATGGTCTTACCTGGAAAAAAACGGGTCCAAGTTTCGGTATCTGGCTTCGCCCACAACTCAAAGCGAATGGGCCCTTGGGTGGCTTTCAACGGTGCGCCGAGGAAAACTGCCAGCAATTTAGCGATGAATGATGCGGGAGACGCCACCTCGACCACCCCCCGGAACTCGTGGTGACCTGCAAAGGTATGGAACTGTTGTATAGGGTTGGCTAGGCGATTGAAGGCGTCTCCCATCAAGGCGCTGTACATAGATGGTTGGTTCATGCCAGTCTTTCCGATGTGGCTATTTTTAGCCCTTGCATTTCACGGGCGAAGTCTTCCAAGGTGAGGAGTCCGACACAGGGCATTGCGCCGAAAAGCTGGCGGTCATCTGCGAATAGTTTACGGATGAGTGCAGATGCCGCTAGGGTGGGGACATAAGGGCCATCTCCATGGGTAGCGACCAATTGCCAATCTCGACAGACCGACTGCCCGTCATGCGTGATGCCCGAAACAGTGACGTGCATTGCGCCGGCGTCCGTACCCCAGGCTTGAAAAAGATCGGCGGCTTTAGTGAGCCACTTGGCATGAGTTGCCCAGTTCTTCACGAGGCCATGTCTCGCCATCCAAGCCATCAGGTTCATGCCACGGTGCAAAAACTCTAGTTCAAGGCCTGCACCAAATCGAATTTCTGGATGGCCGGGATACCGCGCGGGCAGAAGCACCAGGTCTGGAACGTCGCACGGCGAATGCAAGCGGGAGCCCACGGGGGCGGGGTAGGTATGCCGGTATGAATGCAACCAACCTACCAAGGGCCTACCGGCTGACGACGGCAGCTCTTTCCCACAATAACTCAGAATGCCCTTTATCGTGGAGAGTCCGCGCTCAGTCCGATTGCCAGGGCTAATTCCCACGTCAATCGATTGAACTGTTTGCAGGCCCCGCACGAGGTGGTCTACCACGGCACTGGAGAGGGCCGGTACGGAGCTGGCACCACTGGTCACCAGGACACCAGCACGTATGGCCATCGCGTTGAGGACCCCAATTCCAGCCACAAAGTCTCGACCATCAGCCAAATCGATGTAATGGGCACCCGCTTCAATGCAGGCCTGGGCTACCCGGTAATCTTGCCCTTGAAAGGGCCCAGAAGCATTGACCACAACCGCAGGGCTGAGCTGCTTTAGCTGGCTTGCGAATGTCGGGTGGTGTGTGTCGAGAGCGGTGAATGCAAGCTCGGAAGTTGCAGTGAATTGGAGTTTGCATGCCAACGCTTGCGCCGCCGCACTGGAGCGGCCTGCAATAGTGATGTGTAGATCGGGCTGCTTTGAAAGCCGTTCTACGAGCCTACGCCCGAAAAATCCGTAAGCCCCAACAACCAGTATTCTTTTCATTGTCAATGATTATGTTTTTTGCATGGCTTAGTCAATATCAGTTCCACTGACGGCACCAATAAGGGTAGTGGAGTTGGAATGCTAACCCGCGTTAGTCTCCGCGCCAGCAGTTTAGTTTTCTGGCCCTAATCTGCATCCGACCCAATGCAGACGTAGCAACTATTCAAGTGGTTTTCCGATAGCCGACATTCGAGTGTTTGCAAAAACATATTCCGAATGACCACTCAAAGGACGTTCTGACCTTTGGTGATAGTCGGTGATGGCTTAGTCCGTCATTTCTTCGCTAGCGGCAACATTGACTTATCGATAGCTATGAAAAACGGCGAGCTGCGGGATCGCATTTGCGATCAGACGAGGGAGGAGGACGCAAGGGTCCTTGTCAGGCGTGAGAATCGTAGTAGTCTTCTTGCCGCGCGTGATGCTCACGCGCATGTTCTGTCTAGACTGACTGTCAGCGTTTTTGCGGTCGTTCCCACGCACAATGCGGTCTGGGTTGGCGACAATCTCCCTCTTGACGTACCTGGGCCACCCTTCAAAGATGATGACCTCGTCAAATTGCTTGCCCTTCGCCTTGTGCATGTTCATCACAATCACGCCCTCTTCGGGCTTCGATTGTGTGGAGAAGTGTTCCCGCACAAATGCCTGCTGCGTGATGGACAACGCGTCGTTGTAGGCTCCGAAGTCACGCCAGTTCTGGGACAGCTCTTGCCGGAGCTGTGTTCCGCGTTCAAGAAGCCTGATATTTCTGACTTCAATCGCTATGCCCTTGAGACGTGTACACGGGCCGCCATCAAGTGCCTTTCTGATCGCTACCCAGTCTTTCTCAGGATCACCCGTAAGAGATACGGCGCGTGATGCTTCGTAGCTGGCAACCATCGCCACCATGATGCTGTTGGCAGGAACCGCATGACCAGCTGCCTTCTTCTCGCGGTACTTCGCGAAAGCCTTTCTAATGGAGTCGGCTTGGGCAAGGTCAGTCTTCGATGGATCATCACCGCCCTTGCCATGGAAGTAGTTGCACATCAAGTCAACGAATCTTTCCAAATGGAAAAGGCTATGCGGTTGAAGAAGATAAGAAACTATTTCCGCTGCGAGGATCGCCGCATCGAGGTCTATCGAGGCCAAATGGTGAATCGGTGTCAACTTTTCCGGGGGCTCCCGAAAAGCGTCAGAGACAAGCCGCGTCATCTTCTTCGTCGGAACCAAAACTGCAAGTGACCATCCCTTCTGCGTTGAATCAACAAGGCGCTTCCTGATCGCGTACGTGGTCGTTATGAGCGTGGTGTAGGCCTGATGCTCATTCGCCGGATAGGTGCTGAGTTGGATGCCCACATATTGCTTCTTAGTGAACTTCCCGGTGAGCACATCATTGCCAAAGAGGAGGATGTCCGTGCCTGTGCTCCTGTGGTTGTCACCCTGCATGTCAACCTCCGCGGGCGTAAACTCTGCACGAAATTGATCCAACCGAGCGGGGTCCGCTCCGATCCAGTCATAAATTCTTTGCTCTGGGTCAGCAAGGGCCATCAACGTCGATTCCTTGCCGAGCTGCCGAACAACACGCCACTGGTCAGCATTCGTGTCTTGGAATTCGTCCAACGCAACAAGTGGGTAGCGTATGGCAATCAGCTTACGGAGTCTCTCGCTGCGCTCCAGCAGGTCCGCAACATAGCGTGCAAAGAGGTCGAAGCAGACCCGACCTTCAGTAAGTGCTTGGCGTTCGCGCTCTTGCTGCACCTGCGTCCGCTTATCTGCCTTTTGCTCTGGGGACAGCTTCTTTTCAGCCTCGAATGAGTTTCGTATGGTCGAAAGGGCGATGGCCTCACCCGCGGGCGTCAGTATGGCCAACGGGTGCGGCAAACCGAGCAGATAGCCGTGTGCATTCAACAATCGCCAAAAGAAGGAATGGTACGTCTCGACATGAATCCGCCGCTTGATCGCAGGAGCTATGTCGTTTTCGTTTTCGATGGCTTCGATCACTCGGCTGATCGTCGCTCGCGCGAAGCTCAAGAACAAAATTTCCTGGCTCGGTCGCAGCCCGGCCTCCGCAACTTGTGCAGCTTTGAGAATTGAAATAGTTGTCTTCCCAGAGCCAGGCCCACCCGTCACTAGAAGGTGGCCGTCGGTGGCAAGAATTTCCTTCTGCTTCTCAGAGAGCTTCATCTTCATCGTCTGGAGCTCCTGCGGGCGGCACGTCAGCTTCCGGCGGCAACGGAGCGGGAGGTGTGCACAGTCCCTTCAGATGAATGCAAGCGTCACGAATCCATTGGGGTATCTCGTCCTCACTGCACTGCGCTAGGTATTCGGCAATCCCAAAGTCCCCCTTCTTCTTGGCGAAGTAGTCCTTCAAGGCATCGATGATGTTTGCCTTCGGGTTAGGGTACTTCTGGAGAAGGTCCTGAGGCCACTGGATCAGGTCGGAGAACCTCTCCATCGCCGCTTGAGGTGTGTTCCTAAGTACGAGATTCTCAATGCCCTTTTCTCCGTGCATGTACAAATGTTCGACTTGGGCTTCAATAAGGGCCTGCGCGGCGACATCTTGCTGGTCGCAAAGGGCGAATGTCCGCTTGCCGATGGCTTTATACAGTTTTGCCATATCGGGAATGCTGCCTTCACCACCAGCATCCACGATGCAAACACCAAGTGCCTCAACGGAAGAGTACGTTTCGGGTTTCAGTTCTGCGAGCCTGCGGCAGGCAACCGGAAACGATGTGGATTCTGTTGCTCCTTCAGCTATCAGGACCCGCCGTGCGAGCAGCCCCTCGCAGAACCTTTGTCGAAACTCTTGCCGATATCGTTTCAGCTTCACACTGTCTGGCAGCACAACCTCTGCCTGTTGAAGCTTCCCCGCCACGTCGCGCGACAGGACGATCGTCTCAGTCAGCGCAAACTCTTCGAGCACATAGGGAGAGTGCGAGGTGAACAGCGTTTGTGACGCCAACTTTCGAACCTCATGGATGATCGTTTTCTGAGCGTAAGGAGGGATGGCCGTCTCCGGCTCCTCCATTGCGAAGATGACGTTCTGCTTGTCTTCGGCGATCTGCGACAGCATTGCAAGAACCAGCATGTTGATCGTGCCTGTTCCCTGACGATAGAAGGGGGCAGCGTGGTCGCCTTCGCCCGTTGCAATGAATGCCGTGATGACCTTACGCAAATGTTCACGGGTCAGGTTTGAGACTTTCAGGTGGGGCTCTACTCCCCACTCTTTCGGAACGTACTTCTTCAGCGCCGTGTTGATGCTTTTCAGAACACCTGAGATTCCTAGGGCGGGGTCTTCAGCTACAGAGAAGGACGCCAGGTTTTCAATTGCCCCCTCCCACATCTGCGGACGAACTTCTTTGAGGCGCAGGATGATGTCAAGCAAGCTTCCTCGTTCAAGACTTAGAGCGCGTGAACCGGTGCGCACTGAACGCAGGTAGAGGAAGCCACAGATCTGCTTATCTTTCTTGCTGAAGGGCACAGGCGAACCACCAACCATCGTTCTGGTGTAGTAGGTCTTTCCTTCAAAGTCGTCCTCCTCAGGGTCATAACGGCCCAAGAAGGTGACACGCAGGGCATGCGTAATGTCTGCGGCATCCACACCTTCAGGCGTGGCATCGGTGTAAAGCTTTTTCTCTTTTGAGTCCCAAAATTCAACATGGTCACCAAAACGAGCCTGTTGCTCCTCCGTCAGGTCACTGATCGTCACTTCGATCTTGATCGTTAGGGCCTCCTTTGCTGTCCCGCCCTCCCCATCAGCCTCTGCTTGTCTGCCTTCGGCTACAGGGGCAGGTTCACCGGGCGCTTCATCCGCTGCGATAGGCAGGGCAGCGTCTGCATTCTTCGCGCGGTACTGCCCGCGATAGAAGTCGTGTTCGTCAATTGGAGGGGTGCGGTTCAGCCTGTCCGGTCCAAGTATCAGATCCAACGCTTCCAGAACTGTCGTCTTCCCCGTATTGTTGTCTCCGAGCAAGACAGCGTGCTTGGAAAGAAAGAGGGCGGCCTCCTTGATGCCTCGGAAGTTCTTGATATGAATGTGTGCGACCTGCATGGGCCCCCCTCTTGATGTTGTGAAAGCGGATTATGCTGCGGCCTAGTTAAACAGCCGACCGGAAATAGCCCCAGCAGCATTTGAACAAACACTAAGTCCAAATGCTTCTCAGCTTAGCGACCAACCGCAATTCATTTGATGGGTACTTTAACCAGCTGCCCATATTGCATTTATCGCTAGCTATCGATAACTCGATATTGCCGCTAGTCACTAATTGCTAATTCGGGCTAGTGGCCATGCGGCCATCGACATCTTGTCCGTGATCCAGTAGGCTGAACAAAAAAATCGGCGGCGTCGCCCTAAGAATTTTTAGTATTCAGCGACATCGTAAGTAGCAAATTTTGTTGTCGTTGAATGGACTCTACATTCACGCTGCGTTCATTTGCAATCCATTCGTCTCGTACTTGACGATCAAAACCTTGGTCAGCAAAATACGATTTCACATTGGCAGACCATGACCAGTAATTTTTGATGCACGTCACGGACGGCTTCTGCAAGCAGGTCTGTTTGATGGCTTCGCCTGATTTAACAAACTTTAGCAGCGGCTTTCTTTTCAGCTTCTCAGCTTTGTTGATGAACGGCGCGAGTTCAGGCTCTGGCCCAAAGTAGATCCCCAGAGTACCGTCAGCCAATCCTGGGTCGCGTGAAAACGCTACTGGACTGTCCATAAACCTGAATGCTGCCACTATCAGCGATTGACTTGTGTTTATAGGTGCCCAGCGACCAAGATGGGGCGGCAATGGAGGCAAGCTCGCTATGCTATCTCCGCGATTGGTGATCGAAACGCCATCAACCGGAACAGATGGTTCCATTTTGAATACCCGGCCATCTTCGATTTGCCATCCTGCCTCGCTTAATAGCTTAAGAAACATTCCAGCCGCCCTGCAGGATGGCTCACTCCAAGCGACACAACCAATCCTCACCCGATCCGGATGGGCTTCCGTGGAAATCTGCAATAGATCTAAGAATTCCGCACGCCTCTCCGTGCTCAAGACATAAGCCTTAGTCGGCGGCTTTTGTGGCCAAAAGCCTATAGCGGCGATTACTATGGTTAGTGTTAGCCCTATGACTCCCACAACCCAAGCGGCGCTCGACTGCTTTGTCGGCAATGTTGCCTTTTTCCACTGCAATCGTGATGGCAGAAGAAGGAAATTCCGTAATTTCTCAATCAACATAAATCTCTCTTCCAATGCGTTTGGCGAAAGCACGACACGGCGAGTGTGTTACACCAAGTATGAACGGGTAGAGCATTGCGACGGTTGACATCCCGGAGTTCTTGGCACTTATAACAGAGGATTTGGGCAGGGATGCTTTGTTTTTGGCCATGGGCGAAGGCCACAACTTGATTTATCCAGCAGCCAGAATGCCGCCACCCACCAGTGACGGCTTCTGGCCCAACCCGGTCTATCAACCGACGAATTTTATTTGCTCGAGTCAAAGCTCAATTTTTGACTACTCCACCGTCACACTCTTAGCCAAATTACGAGGTTTATCAACGTCGGTCCCACGGGCCAAGGCGGTGTGATACGCCAGCAACTGTAGTGGCACTACATGCAGCAAAGGCGAGAGTGCACCGTAGTGCTCTGGCATACGAATCACATGCAGGCCTTCGGCACTGTCAATACGCGTATCTGCATCCGCCAATACATACAACACTCCACCGCGCGCGCACTTCATGCAAATTGCTTTTGAGTTTTTCAAGCAATGCATCATTCGGTGCCACCGTGACCACGGGCATTTCACTAGTCACCAAAGCCAAGGGACCGTGCTTGAGTTCACCAGCGGGGTACGCCTCGGCATGGATATAGCTGATTTCTTTGAGCTTCAATGCGCCTTCGAGGGCAATTGGGTAATGCAGACCGCGCCCTAAGAACAAGGCATTCACTTTTTTAGCAAAGTCTTCTGCCCAGGCTATGAGCTGTGGCTCTAGCGCCAATACCGCCTGTAGTGCTGCGGGCAGATGGCGCATGGCCTTGAGGTGACGCGCTTCTTCAGCCTCGCTCAGACGCCCCTTGGATTTAGACAACGCCAAGGTAAGTAAAAACAAGCCCGCAAGTTGGGTTGTAAACGCTTTGGTCGATGCCACACCAATTTCCACACCGGCACGGGTCACATAAGCCAAGCTGTATTCACGCACCATCGCACTGGTGGCCACATTACAAATAGTGAGGGTGTGGCGCATGCCCAAGCTCTGAGCGTGGCGCAAGGCAGCCAACGTGTCCGCCGTCTCCCCCGACTGTGTGATGGTGACCACCAGGGTATTGGGGTTGGGCACAGAGTCACGATACCGGTACTCGCTAGCGACCTCTACTTGCGTAGGCACTTTGGCAATTGCTTCCAACCAGTACTTGGCTGTACACCCGCTGTATTAACTCGTGCCGCAGGCCAAGATAAGCACCGAATCAATCTGTGCAAACACATGCGCTGCGTTGGAGCCCGCAGCATGGTTCATTTGCTGATCGAACAACTCGGGCTCAATGCCCTCTACCCCTTCAAGCGTGTCGGCAATCGCACGACGCACCAATTCGTGTCGCTCAAGGTTCTTGGCCAGTAATTCTGGGACGTCTGCAATAGCACGGGTGAATGAATTTAGCGCATACCTGAAAGCGTCTGGCACGTGATAGTTGCCTTCCATTTGATCTGATGTCTTACTCGCCTGGCTAAGCTCAGGCTGCTACTTAGCCGCAGGTGCCGACTGCGCCGCAGGCGGTGCAGAAGTCGCAGCCGTCTTTGCGGATCATGGTGTGATTGCCGCATTCGCCACAGAGTTTGCCGGCGGTGGGTTTTGCTGCGGTGCTGCCTGTCGGCGTTTCGAGAATGCCCATTTGTTGTAGCGGCAAGCCGTTTTCATCCAGGATGCCGAGCATGGCGTAGCGGTGGATGATCAGTTGCGCCAGATAGGCAACCGTCGAGGGGTAGTTGGTTTGCCTGCGCGTGCCGGGAATAAACGCCATGAAGTCACCGAGCGGCTCTGGGTAGTCGAGTAGCTTGCGCAGTTTCATGCCGATCCAGGCGGGGTCGAGCACGCGCATGTCGAGCGAGAGCAGCTTGGTTAAGCCGTCGAGCGCGCGGGGATAGTTGCCGGAGAGCCAAACCGAGTAGGGACGGGTGACGCCGTCGGGCAGGGTGATTTCTTTTAAGCCGAGAACGAAATCTTCGCCTGTGGCGGGGTTGAAAATGTCTACTGTCCAAGACAGCGTGCCGTCGGTTCCGGTTTTCGGTTCTTTTAGGCTGAACATCGCGTCGAGTACGGGGGTGGGGCCGGTTTGCTTGAAGGCGCCGAGTTGTTCGACACGGTATTGAATCAGTTGCGCCATCGCAGAAACCAGCGAGGGCATCGTTTTTTTCTCGCCGTGCGGCGGGAACATCAGGTCAAATCCTTCACCATCAGGCGTTTTTGCTAGCGATTCTAGTTTCAGTGCAAGCCAGGCGTGATCTTTGGCGCGCATGTCCATCGATAGGGTTTTGGCTACCGCGCCGAGTCCGCGCGGTTGTGAGGGGCCGTTGACCCAGGCTTCAAAAGGCCAAACAGGCCAAGCGGGCGAAGCGCCGCAATTTTTTTGCTCAGCGTCTGCCGCTTCGTGTTCAACATGGCCGACGAAGAGCGCGAATTTTCCGTGCGGGTGTTCGATCATGTAGGTCCACGCCATATTGCCTTCTGGCAGGCTGGGGCGATTCGGCCAGCGTAGGCTGGAGAGCACGGGCGCCGGTAGATTTTTGATGGTGAGACGGCGGTTGGCATCGCCGCTGACGAAGTCTTGCGGTTGTTTTTTCTCTTCAACTTGTTTTTGCGATTCGACTGAGAGGATAGAGCCGAGCACGCTGTTGGGACGATAGGTGGCTAGCCCCTTTAAACCCGCTTTCCAGGCGCTCATGTAGAGGTCTTGGAATTCTTCGTAGGGGTAATCCGCTGGGACGTTGACTGTTTTTGAGATCGAGGTGTCTACGTAAGGTGCTACGGAGGCAACCATGTCTTTGTGTGCCTGCGCCGATATTTCGAGCGCGGTGACGAAGTAGTCAGGCAGTTGTGTGACGTCGCCCCCCAGGTGTTTGTACAGGCGCCATGCGTAGTCTTCGACCGCGTATTCTTTGAGCGAGCCGTCCTGCATGCGTTTTTTGCGGTTATAGGTCCAGGAGAAGGGCGGTTCTATTCCGTTTGAGGCGTTGTCGGCAAAGGCCAGCGAGATGGTGCCGGTGGGCGCAATCGAGAGCAGGTGTGAGTTGCGTAAGCCGTGTTTACGTACTTCGTTTTTGATGGCGGTTGGTAGACGCGAGGCGAAGTTGCCGCCAGAAAGATAGAGTTCGGCGTTAAACAGTGGGAAGGCGCCGCGTTCTTTGGCTAGCTCAACCGAGGCAAGGTAGGCGCTATCGCGCATTGCTTCTGAGATACGCGCTCCCATGGCGTTGGCTTCTGGGCGGTCGTAGCGTAGACGTAGCATGCACAGGGTGTCGCCCAGTCCAGTGAAGCCTAAGCCGACGCGCCGTTTGTTGGCGGCTTCTTCGCGTTGCCGGGCGAGCGGCCAGGCGGTGGCGTCGAGCACGTTGTCGAGCATGCGGGTGGAGACTTTGACGACTTCGGCAAAGGCGGCGAAATCAAATTGCGCGTCTTCTTGGAAGGCGTTTTTGACGAAGAGGGTGAGGTTGATTGAACCTAGGCAGCAGCAGCCATAAGGCGGCAAAGGCTGTTCGGCGCAGGGGTTGGTGGCTTCGATTTGTTCGCAGTAATAGAGGTTATTGTCCTTGTTCATGCGATCTAGGAAGAGGATGCCAGGCTCGGCGTGGTCATAGGTTGATTTCATCACCTGATCCCAGAGCTCGCGTGCGCGGACTTTGCGATAAACCCAAAGCCCGTCTTCGCGCTGAAAAGCGCCTGCTTCTTTCATTTCGGCGTTGGGTTCGGCGCGGTGGCTGAGTTCTATCGCGCTATCGTTTTCGACGGCCTGCATAAAGTCGTCGGTGACGGCAATCGAGACGTTGAAGTTGGTCAGGTCGCCGTGGTCTTTGGCGTGGATGAAGACTTCGATATCGGGGTGATCGCAGCGTAGAACGCCCATTTGCGCACCACGTCGCGCGCCTGCTGATTCCACGGTTTCGCAGGAGCGATCAAAAACGCGCATGTACGATACCGGGCCGGAGGCGCGTGATTGGGTGCCTTTGACCTGTGCGCCTTGCGGGCGAATCGAAGAGAAGTCGTAGCCGACGCCGCCGCCACGACGCATGGTTTCAGCCGATTCGGCGAGGGCGGTGTAGATGCCGGGCTTGCCGTCTACGAGTTCGACGATTGAATCGCCTACCGGCTGCACAAAGCAGTTGATTAGCGTGGCTGCGAGGTCGGTGCCTGCGGCTGAGTTGATTCGACCTGCTGGGATAAAGCCATTTTCTTGTGCCCAGAGAAAGCGTGTTTCCCAGTGCGCGCGTTGTTGTTCATTTTCTTGTGCGGCGAGTGCTTGGGCGACGCGACGACGCACTGCGTGCACTGTGCGTTCAGTGCCTTTGGCGTATTTTTCGATCAGTACTTCAGCCGAGATTTCTTGTTCTGCTGGCGCGCTGTCCGAGGCGTTTAGGCGATGGACTAGGGACGTTTGTTGGGCAAGTTCGCTCATGGTTTGATCCTCTGCATTGGGGAAAAGGGGGCTAGGGTAGGTTTTGTGCTTTGGGTAATTGGGGTAAGGAAGGTAGGTCTTCAGTCGTTTTAACGGTCTTCAGCAGAGTAAGTTGTCAGTTGTCTTACTTGCTTCAGTGATCAGCGCTTCACTAAACAAACCAAGGCAAATGAGCATGATTCATACAGGGTTTTTTGGCCTGAGGTGAGCTGCCTGATTATGTTTGGCTAGGGGTGTAAAACTACTACATGTAGTATCGCTAGGCAACGAGTTGACTAAATATAGTTGTTCTGCCTTTTTAAAAATAGGTCTGAGCTGGCCATAAAATCAAGGCTTCACAGGCTTTAATCGCGCTCTAATTTTTTTGGCGAAAAACTAAAGCGCGCTTAAAAAAGGCATAGAGCATAGCTGTGGTGCGCGATCATCCATTCTTCATCGGTTGCGATCACGAGCGCTTCAACGCGACTATCGTGTTGGCTGATACGGCGTTCGTCTCGATCATTCGCTTCTGCGTCCAGGCTTAAACCCAGCCAATGCGCGCTTAGGCAGATGCGGCGGCGAATTTCGCTGGCGTGTTCGCCAATGCCGCCGGTGAACACCAGAACATCAAGCCCGCCAATCTCTGCCGCTAAAGCGCCTATGTGCCGATTCGCTTGATAGCAAAACAAGTCGATGGCTTCTGCCGCCTCGGCTGCGCTGCTGGCGAGCAGAGTGCGCACGTCCTGGCTGATCCCAGAAACGCCGAGCAGACCGGATTCTTGATAGAGCAGATGACTCAGGGCATCTGCGCTGATGCCTTTTTGCTGCATCAAGTAGAGCAATACCCCAGGGTCTAGCGCGCCACAGCGAGTACCCATCATCAGACCGTCGAGCGCGCTAAAGCCCATCGAGCTGGCCTGGCTACGGCGTTTTTGTAATGCGCATAGGCTAGCGCCGTTCCCTAGATGCGCGACGATGACCCGCTGTTCTGCGCGCGGCGTGTAGCTGGGGAGAACGTGGGCGATGTATTCGTAAGACAAGCCATGAAAACCGTAACGCTTAATTCCCGCCGCGCTGAGTTTGCGCGGAAGGGCAAACTGTTGCGCCAGAGGTGTTTGCGTGTGATGAAAGGCCGTATCGAAGCAGGCGATGGGGATGGCCTGCGGCAAATGTTCGCTCAATTTGGTGATGCCGGCCAAGTTGTAAGGCTGATGTAGCGGGGCGAGCGTAGAAAAGGCTTTTAGATCGAGCAAGACCTCGGCGTTGATACGCGTTGCGGCAAGGTATTTTGTCCCGCCGTGCACGACGCGATGGCCGACTGCGACGAGTTCGCCGCAGTCGGCTGCATGTGCCTCGAGCTGTTTGAGCAGCAGCTCAAATGCCGCTGCATGCGACAGCTGCTTGCCAAGTACTTGCTGCCAGGGTGCTCTTTTGTCGCCGTCATAACGCAGGTTGAGTCGCGCTGTTGCGCTGCCAATGCCCTCGATCTCGCCGTTTAAGCATGCTTGGCGGCTGAGTTTAGGCTGGGCGGAAAATACGGCGAATTTGATCGACGACGAGCCAACATTGATCGTCAGGATCGATTTTTTCATACGGGTTTTGTTATGCCGAGCGCGGCATGGACAATCAAGCTGGCGAGCGCGCAGGAGGACATCCGTGTTTCTGCACTATCGGCGCGACTGGTGAGGACGATGGGGACTTTAGCGCCGAGGACGATGCCTGCGCTAAATGCGTTGGCTAGGTATTCAAATTGTTTGGCCAAGATATTGCCTGATTCGATGTCGGGCACGACCAGAATTTCGGCGCGTCCCGCGACTGGAGAGTGAATCCCTTTGGTTGCGGCTGCTTTCTCTGAGACGGCGTTGTCAAAGGCGAGTGGGCCATCGATCAAGCCGCCTGTGATTTGCCCACGATCCGCCATCTTGCATAGCGCTGCTGCGTCCAGCGTTGACTGGATTTTGGGGTTAACCGTTTCGACTGCCGAGAGGATCGCCACCTTGGGTTCGGCCAAACCAATGACATGGGCGAAGTTGATCGCGTTTTGCACAATATCGACTTTATCGACCAGGCTAGGCGCAATGTTAACCGCCGCGTCGGTGATCAAGATCAGACGCGGATAGGTCGGTACATCGATCAAAAAAACATGGCTGATACGGCGCCCTGTGCGTAAGCCGTTCGTGCGTGAGACCACTTCGGCCATCAACTCATCGCTATGCAGACTCCCTTTCATCAGCGCCTTGGCCTCGCCTTGGCGCACCAAGGCAACGCCGACGGCTGCCGCTTCGTGGCTGTGCATCACATTGATGATGCGATGCCCTTGTAAATCCAGATTCTGTTGTTCGGCAAGCTTGCGTAGCCTGTTTTCCGGTCCGACTAAAATGGGCGTGATTAAACCTGCTTCGGCTGCCAATAAAGCGCCTTTCAGGGATTCAAAATCGCAGGGGTGGACTACCGCCATGGTGATCGGAGCCAGGTGTTTTGCTTGGTCGATTAAGTTCTGTAAACGTCCGTATTGATCGAGAAGCATGGTGTGCTGGTCCTGGTTGAGGTGTGCTGTTGGCGCTGCTATGCCGCTATGACGCGCTCGGTTGAAGCATCTACTGGTCGGGTCGGCCTTGACCTAAGCCAGAATATGGTTTCCGCCGTCGATGAAAATGGTTCCGCCAGTCAGCGTTTTGGCCAGGTCGCTGACGAGAAAAGCGGCTAAGGCACCGACATCTTCGATCGAGGTGAGGGTATGCAGCGGCGCTTGGCTAATTGCTTTTTGCATCAAGGCGTCAAATTTTGGAATGCCTGAAGCCGCGCGCGTCGCTAGCGGCCCGGGCGACACCACATGCACGCGTATGCCTTGTGCACCTAACTCGGCGGCCAGATAACGTGCGCTCGCTTCGAGCGCTGCTTTGACCGGCCCCATGATGCCGTAGCTACCGACGACTTCTTCCGCCCCCAGGTAACTCATGGTCAGTAGGCTGCCGCCTTGTCGCATTAGGGGTTGCGCTAGCTTCGCCAGACGGATCAATGAGTGGCAAGAAATATCCATCGCACGTGCGAAGCCTTCTCGGCTGCAATCGACAAAGCGTCCTTCTAAATCTGCTTTAGGCGCGAAAGCAATTGAATGCAGGACAAAATCCAGCTGCCCCCATTGTTGCTCGATCGCGCTAAACAGCGCCTGCATCTGTTCCGGCTGCTCAACGTCTAAGGGCATGATCAGCGGCGCCTCTAAGGCCTGCGCGAGCGGACGAACATGGCTTTCTGCTTTCTCATTCAAATAACTAATCGCCAGCTCAGCCCCGCATTGTTTGAACGCTTGTGCGCAGCCCCAAGCAATGCTTTTGTCGTTAGCGATGCCGACGACCAAGCCTTTTTTTCCTTTTAAATTGAACATATTGATCCGTTTTAACGGTAGACCAGTACCGGAATTTTGGTATGCGTCAAAACCTTATTGGTTTCGCTGCCGATCAAAAAGCCACTGAGTCCGCGACGTCCATGCGAGGCCATAAAAATGAGATCACAAGCAGACTGCTCGGCGGCTTGAATGATCGCCTCATAAGGCACATCGCTATTAAAAGACAGTTTGCTGCATGCCACGCCCGCGTCTTGGCACAGCGTTTCGACAAAGCGAAGATTCTGCTCTGCCTGCGCCTCAGCCAATTGGGCAAATTGCTCGGGTGTCGTTGGGTCAATCAACACGCCTTCGCCGTAATAACTCAGCGGGTATTCCGGCTTGGCAAAGAAAGCAGTAATTTTGGCTTTGAGTTGCTTGGCCAAAGCTACCGCCCGCCTGGCGTTCTCTTGAGACAAGATTGAGCCGTCGTTGGGTACCAAAATGTGCTGAAACATATCGTTCCTCCTCTATGGTTTGTCTGCGCTAAAAGAAGTGAAATCCGAAAGCGAAGTTTGAAAACTAAACGGGCTGAAGTGAATCACGGTTGTTTTCTACGAGCTGGCAAAACGACAGAACAATCGCCGCAGTCGCCCCCCAAATCACCTGACCACGATAAACGATTCGATCAATCTGGCGTATTTGCCCCTCGTCTACGTGGGTATCTTGTTGGTAGCGACTGCGATCAAGCAAAACGGCGAGCGGGACTTCAAACACCTCGGCCACCTCGAAACGATCTAAGTTTAACGCCAACGGGGGATGAATCACGCCAACAACGGGGGTGATGCTAAAACGGGTGACCGTCTTGTGCTCAGGTAGATAGCCGATGATCTTCACCAGCTTAGGGTCAATGCCGATCTCTTCATGCGTTTCGCGTAGGGCGGTGTGGACGCTAGAGCCATCGTTTGCTTCGACTCGTCCGCCAGGGAAACTGATCTGTCCAGGATGATGTTTGAGTTGTTGCGTCCGCCGGGTGAACAGCACAGTGGGGTTTCTTTTGTGCGCAATAATCGGCAGGAGCACGGCAGCCGGCGTATACGCCACTTCTTCTGCTGTGCTTGCGTCCCTTGTTTGTTTTGGCGCCAAACGGTTGTCGTGCCTAGTTTGAGCTACAGGCGTGGCATGCAATAGCTGGCGCAAACGTTCAAAGTCCATAGCTTGCCTAGAAATAGTCTGAAAACGGCCTATTGGGGAAATATCTGCTTGAGCAATTTCATCGCCACGCATCGGCAAGCGACCCAAAAAGTCAAAGCAGTAGACTGAGACGGGCGTGAGTGTGCGGTGTTGCGCGGTATTTATTTCAAGGCGCATTAAGACCGGCGCTGTGTCGCTGTGTCGCGTTGTTGAGTAGTGGACTTCGCCTTGTTTTTATTGACTTGTGACAGCAAGCTCTGCGCTTCGCATATTCGCTTTGTGTTGCGTTTCTAGTGCCAAGTGTAAGCAATGTAAGCAGTGTAAACAGCGTAAGCAGTGTTTTTGCCAAGCCGCTGCTGCGTTCCTAGCGTTCTAACTGCGGTGCTGTTCTCATCTCGGCCTCGACGCTGGTATGGACTTCCTTGCTTGCTGCTGACAGTGCTTCGTCGTTTTCTGTCTCAATTTCTGCATGCACTGCATTGAGCGCGTCTTGCAAAGTTTCTTCCGATAAGGCGTTGAGCAAGGTGGCCACCATGTCAGCAGATTCGACCGCGCCGACCGGTAAGGATTGGCTGTCTAAGCTGGCAATCAATGCGGCAGTAGCGCCGACAACGCGTAACAGCGTTTGCCGTTCACCCATTAACATCTCTAGTTCACGACGTAACATATTAATTTCATTGTCGCGGTCCGGCATTGTTGTCTCCTTTGAACGGGTTTTTAGGGGTGCACAACGGCTAAGCTAGCGCAGGGCTGGGTGGGGAAGTCTTGTCTCATGTGAAGCAAAAAACAGGGATAAGTCTGCTGCTTACAAAGTACTCAGCCGCAGCAGTTGCCATGGCAGGGTATGTCCAAACAATGAGGCCGGCAAGCTAGGCTTGATTTGCCAAGGCAGGGACATTACCCAAGATCGAGCTGAAGAGTAGCACGCTCTCTAGGCGTCGATAATCTTGATTCGCACTAAGATCGGCGCCTGATTGACTTGCTCTGGCCGGATTAGCGCTACGCTTGCGACTCGTTTTCTGGGTTTGGTTTTTTTTACTGGGGGCGATACGCGTGCGCTAAGGCTAGCGTCGGGATGAGATAAGACGCGACGATCATTGAAATCTGTTGTCTGCGCTGCGCTGAGGGCAAAGCCTTGAACTAGGCTCTCGGCTGCTGCGTAAAGCCCGCAATAGCCGAGAGCAAGTCTTATGGAGAGCAAGTCTTATGGTTTCTATGGTAGTTGTACGCAGCCTTGTTCCCCGGGGCTGTTTTTATCTCAAGCAGGTGCGGAATCAAATTCGTTTTGATTCATTTGCAGCGATTTTTCCGCGCAGTCAGCTTTCAGATGGTCGACGATGATCAGGCAGGCCTGAAGCAGATTAAGGAAGTTTTGATCATCTTCTGCATTCATGGGTAAAGGCGAGCAAGCATAAAGAATGATGCGCCGTGACTCTGGATGTAGACCGAGCAGTATTTGAAAAGGTGCCGGCATGTGTAGCTGCTGTTCCAGAAAGTAAACGTACATTTCGTGCGCAGCCGAGGGCAAAGGCTCGCCAACGTCGATATACGCTTTGACGAACCTAGACCATTCTTCTAGTTGAAAGAAAACAGGGACGTTTGCTAAAAGAAAACCTTTGTTGGCAAGCACGTCTGCGTGGTTGGCAGGCGGAATTTGCGTCAAGGTGCACAGTCGTTCGAGCATGGCGGTGAAGGCTTGTGCTAAGTCGCTAGATTCCGAGTCAGGTGCTTTTTTGTTTGACTGATAGAACTGCTCCGCCAACTGTTGTTGTAGTTTCGTCGAGTCTAAAAACTTAGACTCGTTTTTTGCTTCGTACATATCTCCTCCCAGAGATGCTGCGGGCTTATGTTGTCCCGTCTACCGTCTACACTGCTCGCCCAGTCGCGTGAAATGACGAGCGATGGGCTGCAATGATCTATTCGTTACGCTGAAAGATGAGGGCGTTCTTGCTTAAATGCCTAGATTCATTCGTTTTCAGGACGCTCTTTTGGTGCTTCAGCGTTCAGCCTTGGCATAGAAGTTCGGTTTGTAGTGATCTTGGCCGGCTGACCCCATGGTGGCGGCGGTCACCAGCGCTGTGGTACCCACCATGTCAGCAATTACGTTTTGGGCAACTTGGTTTTGAAGAATTTTTTCAGAAAGCACACGCTTTGCTATCTGCGGCCAAACTTTGCTAACCAGCGCTGCGGGTATGAACGTCCCTGCTAAGAGTACGGACATAAGTAAATTGTCGTTTAAAGAATCGGCTATGTTCCTCCAACGGATGGCGTTTTCCTTGCCCGTATCTACTAGAGGCAGATTTTTTCTTGCGTCCTTGTGTGTGCGCCAATAAACCCCGGCACTGATTGCTCCCGTTTGTGTGATGACTCTAGTGAACATGCCTACCCACACTGGCACTCTGCGTAAGCACGTTTGCATAGCGAGAGTTTGCATTGTGCAAAACGGTATAAAAGGAGCATAAGTCTGACCCTGCCGGCTTAAGTTATCCCGAAAATTTTTGGGTTGTACCTGGTACTGGGTCGTGCTTGCCCCGCGACCTAGTAGCCATAAGAACCCGGTGATCGGCGGTATGCAAACGCGTGCTGCCACCGGTAAAATTTCTTTAGCGATAGGCGGCACCAAACCAAAAGTGGTGGCGGTCAATTCGCGTGCAACGGGAGCGGTTTTCTTGTACACATCGAAATAGTTAATCGCCCTGTGTTGAGTGGGGCTTAAGTCGGAACTTGTGTTAATGGATTGGCCACTGAACATAGCAGATGGCGGGTTTATCTTAGGAGCCAATTGTCTGAACCTCCAGCTAAAAAAGGTGCTTGGTCAGCAAAGCGTGTAGTGCCTTGCATTTGCGGGAATTGTTTGATTTATGTCGTGTATTAACGAAGCTCGGTGTGTATTTTTTCTGATGCTTTGTTTGTTTTATTAAAATAAAGCTTAATTTTTCGCCTCAGTGTTTATAGTCAGCATTGATGACTATAAATAGTTAGTGGTCAAAAATTACCTTTTGTTCAACAAATTCACTAATTATTTTTTACAAGCAAAGCAACATAGCATTTCCAGCCTCTTTCAGTCAAAAATCTGTGTTGCCACCCGCCTGTGTTGCCACGCACAATTGAATTTGTTTCAAAGCTGTTTTTTCTTCTGTTTGATTTAATCAAACAGAATCTCAACAAACTGTGATTGACCTGCACCTGAGCAATCGGTACAATCCCGCCTTCCTCGGGGTGTAGCGCAGCCTGGTAGCGCATCTGATTTGGGATCAGAGGGTCGAAGGTTCGAATCCTTTCACCCCGACCAGGAAGTAGTCAGTAGAGCAGGACTGAGAAACTAAATTTTGCTGCGGTCATGCTTACTCTTAGTTTTTTGCCACCTCATCGGTGTTGCCGGAAAAAAGCCAGCTAAAAGCCAGCTAAATCACCGTGAGACTCGCGCCCGTAGCTCAACCGGACAGAGCACCGGCCTTCTAAGCCGGGGGTTGTGAGTTCGAGTCTCGCCGGGCGCACCAACAATTAGTGAGCGTTTTGATCAAGCTGTGCAGTGTTTTTTTAGTTTTATGCTCTGTATTTGTTTTGTTTGTTCCGTTAGCGGCGGTGGTAGCTCAGTTGGTAGAGTATCGGATTGTGATTCCGAGTGTCGCGGGTTCGATCCCCGTCCATCGCCCCATCTTGTAGTTACGCACCAGCTTGATTCGCTTTTCTGCGGCTTTTTGCCGCGCTCCCGTTTTCTCAAAAAATCTTCAAGCCAATCCTTGCTAGGTATTGGCTTGATTCAGTGGCTTTCCAGCTTCTGGTGAAACTCGAAAAAAATGCACGCGGGCACTACCTGCAGGGTAGAGAAGCCAGTTTGCACTGACCTATAAATCGATTTTTTTGGCTTTGTTCTGATTTTTGCTTTGATCGGCGCGAGTCAGACGTCTATAGCGCCCTTTGCGCTGCGCCCTGAGGCGTTTCCGCTCATGGCTTGCCATGAATCATGCGTGAAAATATGTGTGAAATGAGCATGCGATAGCCGAGATGAGGGTTCTTCCCCATGCCCAAGGTGAATCAGTCCGTACTACGTACTGCTGCTAGGTCGTCTTTTTAGGTAATTCGCTAGCTTGCAGCAGAAACACGTATTCATCGCCCCCTTCTGTCTCAAGCCAAGTAAACGCCGTTTCTGGGAATGCTGCTTCTAGTGCGTCGCGGTTATGCCCAATCTCTACGACGAGCATTCCTGTGGGCGTGAGGTATTCCTTCGCTTTGCTTAAAATCTGGCGCACCGTATCGAGTCCGTCTTCGCCGCTGGCAAGAGCTAGCTTGGGTTCGTGGCGGTACTCGTCAGGTAAGGCGTCCATTGATTCAGCATTAACGTAGGGAGGGTTGGCAATAATTAGGTCATAACGTTTTTTGCCAACTTTGCTAAATAAATCAGACTGAATCAGCTGAATTCGTTTTTGTAATGCGTAATCGGCGATGTTGTCTTTGGCGACTTCTAGAGCGTCTGAGGAAATATCGACGGCATCAATTTGCGCGCTTGGAAAAGCGCGTGCTGCGAGGATGGCCAGGCAGCCAGAGCCGGTGCATAAATCGAGTACGCTGGCGATTTTCCACGGATCCGTTACCCAGGGCGTGAGTTGTTCTTGTAGTAGTTCGGCAATGAAAGAGCGAGGCACGATCACCCGTTCGTCGACGTAGAAGCGGTTCTCGCCAAGCCATGCTTCGTTTGTTAAGTAGGCGACGGGCAGTCTTTCGGTAATGCGCCGCTCAATCAGCAGCAGCGCGTTTTTGCGTTCGTCGAGTGTTAGCCGCGCATCAAGAAAAGGCTCTAGGCGATCGAGCGGCAGGTGTAGCGTGTGCAAGAGCAGATATACCGCTTCATCCCAGGCGTTATCAGAGCCGTGGCCGAAGCTAAGTTTGGCTTCGCTGAAGCGACTGACGGCAAAGCGTAGTAGATCGCGTAGGGTGAAGAGTTCTTGATGTGCTTGATTCATCATCATGGTCTGTGGCTCACAGTAATTGTTCGAGAATTCGTTTGTAAATAGACGAGAGCTTAGGGAGCGCCTCGATCTCGATAGATTCGTTAATTTGGTGAATGCTTGCGTTCACGGGGCCGATTTCGATGACCTCTGGACATATCTCGGCAATAAAACGAGCGTCCGAAGTGCCGCCAGTGGTTGATAGTTCGGCGCTGATGCCCGTCTCAGCGCGAATTGCGTTTAATGCGGCTTCGACCAAGCGGCCTCGCTCGGTTAAAAATGGTTTGGCGCCCAAAGTCCATTCGATCTGGTACGAAAGTCCGTGCTGGTCAAGGATCTCGTGCAAACGAGTTTTGAGGCTATTGGGCGTGCTGGCGGTTGAAAAACGGAAGTTGCATTGAATATCGAGCTCTCCGGGAATCACGTTGTTTGCCCCGGTGCCGCTGTGGATGTTGGAAATTTGCCAAGTGGTGGGCGGGAAAAAAGCATTGCCTTGATCCCAGCTTGTTTGTGCTAATTCGGCAATAGCGGGCGCGGCGAGGTGAATTGGATTTTTGGCCAGCTGTGGATAGGCAATATGGCCTTGTACGCCTTTGATACTGATTTTTGCCGAAAGCGAGCCACGCCGGCCGTTTTTGATGGTGTCGCCGAGGGTGTTCACGGCAGTCGGTTCGCCGACGATGCAATAGTCTATTTTTTCGTCGCGTGCTTGTAAGGCTTGAGTAACGGCAACGGTGCCGTGCAGGGCAGGGCCTTCTTCGTCCGAGGTGAGCAGTAGGGCAATCGATCCAGCATGCTCGGCTTTGCTGGCGATAAAGTCTTCAATCGCAGTGACAAAAGCGGCGAGAGACGCTTTCATATCGGCAGCGCCGCGTCCGTACAGCATGCCCTCACGTTGCTCTGGCGTGAAAGGGTCGCTTTTCCAGGCAGCAAGCGGTCCGCTTGGTACTACGTCAGTGTGTCCGGCAAAGCAGACCAGGGGCGCCTGTTCGCCCCGCCGTGCCCACAAGTTGGTGACCCCTTCTCTGTTCAGGTATTCACATTTAAAGCCTATTCGTTCAAGACGTTGCGCAATCAGCGGCAAGCAGCCTGCATCCTCCGGTGTGATTGAGCGACAGGCGATAAGTTGGCAGGTAAGCGCTAGGGTTGCGTCCGGGGAATTCTGTGGCGACATGTTTTTACGGTTTCTCGCTGTTGTTGTCTTCGAGTGTTAGTTTGAACTCGGTGAATGATGCACTGCTGAGGTCTGTGCTGCTTTCAGGCGGTGGCGATGCAGCGCGTTCCTGCTGTTTGCTATGGCTGTATTTGTCGGCTTGTGGAGCTTGTGGCTTGTTGTTGATGAGCCAAGCAAGATCGGTTGGCGAATCGGCATTGGCTAGCGCTTCCTCGACCGAGATCAGTCCTTCTTGCTGTAAGCGGAACAAATCTTGCTCAAATGTTTGCGATCCCTGTGCCATGCTTTTTTCCATGGCTTCTTTAATTGCGAGCAAATCACCCCGTTCGATGAGCTCTTGTATGTGCCGGGTGTTCAGCAAAATTTCGACTGTAGGCGCTAGTTTTCCGTCCACTTTTCTGACTAGGCGCTGAGAGATGATGGCTTTAATGCTTGCTGCTAGCTCGGGTAGTAAGGAGCTACGGCGCTCTAGCGGGAAAAAATTGATGATCCGATTGAGTGCCTGATAGCTGTTGTTGCCATGCAAGGTACCGAGACAGAGATGGCCGCTTTGCGCGTAGGCGATCGCCGAATGCATGGTTTTTTGGTCGCGAATTTCGCCAATCAGGATGCAATCAGGAGCCTGGCGCATCGCGTTTTTCAGCGCAGGCTCCCAGTCCAAAGTGTCAATCCCTAATTCGCGCTGGTTGACGATCGATTTTTTATGTTTGAACAAAAATTCGATTGGGTCCTCGATGGTCAGAATATGGCCGCTGCTGTGCTCGTTGCGGTGGTCTAGCATGGCGGCGAGCGTGGTCGATTTGCCTGCGCCAGTGGCGCCTGCAACAATGATCAAGCCCCTTTTTTGCATGATCAGATCGGCCAGCACAGGCGGCAGCATCAGGCTATTGAGTGGCGGGATATCGATCAGGATGTAGCGGATGGCAATCGCAATAAAACCGCGTTGCCGGAAGATGTTGATGCGAAAGTTGCCCATTCTGGGCACGCCAAACGCAAGGTTCATTTCCAGCGTCGATTCAAACACTTTGAGCTGTTCTGCGGTCATCAGCTCAAAAGCAATTTTTTCCGCGATTTCAGCTTCGATGATTTGAGCGTTAACGGGAAAAGTGCTGCCTTGTATTTTGATATGGATCGGCGTGCCAACAGAGATGAACAAATCCGAGGCTTTTTTCTCTGCCATGAGCTGAAAAAAACGATCCAGAATCATAATTTCATCCGATTTTAAGCATAATGTTAGGCGCTGTTTCGGGTTCTGCGACTAATCGCCCCGCAGCAAGTCGTTAATGCTTGTTTTAGCACGCGTTTTGGCATCGACATTTTTGACGATGACGGCGCAGTAAAGGCTGTAGCTGCCATCGGCAGAAGGTAGGTTGCCTGAAACAACGACCGAGCCAGGAGGGATTTTCCCGTAAGAAACTTGGCCCGTTTGGCGATCGTAAATTTTGGTCGATTGACCAATGTAGACGCCCATTGAGATGACTGAGCCTTCGCCAACGATCACGCCTTCGACGACTTCAGAGCGTGCGCCGATGAAGCAGTTGTCTTCGATGATGGTTGGGTTCGCTTGTAGTGGTTCGAGTACGCCGCCAATGCCGACGCCGCCCGAGAGATGGACATTTTTGCCGATTTGCGCGCAGGAACCGACGGTGACCCAGGTGTCTACCATGGTGTTTTCATCAACGTAAGCGCCGATGTTGACGTAGGACGGCATGAGAATGACGTTTTTGCCAAGATAGGCGCCTCGGCGTGCTGTTGCGGGTGGAACGACGCGAATACCGGCGCGACTGAATTGTTCTTGATCGTAGCGCTCAAATTTAGTCGGTACTTTATCGAAATAACGTAGGGCGCCGCCGTCAATCAGCTTGTTCTCGCTCAGTCGAAAAGACAGTAGAACGGCTTTTTTGATCCATTGGTGGGTGATCCAGTCAGCCCCTATTTTTTCTGCGACACGCAGCTTGCCGCTATCGAGTTGTTCTATGACATGAGCCACTGCTTCGCCGATTTTGGCCGGCGCCGTGTTGGCTTGTAGCGCACTACGGTTTTCCCAAGCCTCTTCTATTGTTTCAATGAGTTGTTGCATTTTTATCCTTTAGCATTGTGTGGTGAATAAACGAATACGTTCGGCGGCTTCAATGCACTCGTCGAGCGGGGCGACCAAGGCAATTCGGATGAAGTGATCGCCGGGGTTGATCCCTTGCGCTGGACGTGCAAGGTAGCTGCCGGGTAATACCGTGACGTTGTAGTGAGCGAGTAATCCTTGTGCGAACTCGGTGTCAGCGATGGGCGTTCGTGCCCACAGGTAGAAGCCGGCATCGGGCTGCTGTGTCGCCAATACTTCAGCTAAGCGGGGCGTTACGGCAGCGAATTTTTCTTTGTATTGACGACGATTTTCGCGCACGTGGTTTTCTTCGTTCCAGGCCGCCAAGCTTGCTACTTGAATAGCTGGATTCATCGCGCTGCCGTGATAGGTTCGATAGCGCAAAAATTGTTTGAGTAATTGAGCGTCTCCGGCGACAAAGCCTGAGCGTAGTCCAGGAACGTTCGAGCGTTTAGACAGGCTAGAGAACGCGACGATGCGTTCAAAGCCACGCCCCAGCTGTTTCGCTGCCTGCAAACAGCCTAGGGGAGGGGCGGATTCGTCAAAATAAATCTCTGAGTAACATTCGTCAGCGGCGATGACGAATCCGTATTGGTCGGCTAAAGAGAAAAGCTTGCGCCAATCGTCTAGGCTGAGGACTTTTCCGCTTGGGTTGCCCGGAGAGCAGACGTAAAAAAGCTGGACACGCGCCCATTCCTCTTGACTTAAGGCGTCGTAATCAAAGGCAAAATTATTCTCGGGCAAGGTGTTTAAGAAGCGGGGTTCTGCGCCAGCGAGATAAGCAGCGCCTTCATATATTTGATAGAAGGGATTGGGGCAGACGACGAGTGGGGGCAGTGAGCGGTGGCTGGAAGCATCGATCACTGCTTGAGCGAAAGAGAATAAGGCCTCGCGCGAACCATTGACGGGCAACACTTCTGTTTCTGGATTGGGTGGCGCAATGCCGTAACGCCGCCCAATCCACTGACTAATTCCCTGGCGTAGTTCGAGCGAACCCTGTGTGCTTGGGTAATTCGCCAAACCGTTCAGTGCGTTGGCTAAGCTTGTTTTGATGAAGTCTGGGCTGGCGTGCTGCGGCTCGCCAATTGATAAGCGTATTTCTTTGAAGTTTGGATTTGCTGTGCTACCCAAAAAGAGTTGTCGTAGCCTTTCAAATGGATAGGCTTGTAGCTGGTTGAGCTGTGGATTCATCGTGCATCAAAGTCGCGTGTTGGGCTGGCGATTATAGTTCAAGAGCTTTGTCGGCTGATTTATTCCTGACGCGCTGTGACGGTCTAGAACAAGCCAGGATGGGTTTGATTTATTTTTCATCGCTAGCGCTTGCAAGCCTTTGCTTGCAAGCGCTAGCGATCTCGTCGGTGCGTTTTAGGCTGGCCTACGAGAAAGCGTGCGTAGT
>JAZKFR010000154.1:0-216 GCA_040386295.1 Pseudomonadota bacterium
CAGGGTTTCACCGGGCGCTTGAGCAAGCGCTACTTCGCCGTTCGGATCGATCAGCTGGCTGGTGGAACTGCCTTGAGCGTTTAGATTGCTGCGCCACTGCCATCCGTCTAAATCGGCTAGCGTGGTGATTTCTGTGGTGCTGGGCGTGCCCGAAAATAGCTTGATATATGAGCTGACCGAGGTGTTGTTAGCGTCAGTAGCGTCAATGCCATTTTT
>JAZKFR010000154.1:234-5522 GCA_040386295.1 Pseudomonadota bacterium
AAGCCCACGCCTTTTAGATGTGCTCCGGCCAGAAGGCCTTCGGCAGTGATGTCAACGTAGTTGACGGTTTGCCCAACAAAATCATCCAGGTGTAGGCGTTGAAGCTGAGCCCATTGTGCGTCGGTGTAGGAACGCATTGCGTACTCTTGTGCGCTACCGTTGGCGAGAAAATCGGCACGGCTATTGACCCCTAATGAGCGTGCAAGCGGCGTCCATTTGGTGTCGTCCCAGATTTGGTTTGCTTGGTAAATCGTCCCGGAATAGAGTCCGCTGGCCGTGAGTGCGGCGGTGCCCATTTGGTATTTTCCGAGGTAGTTGAATCGGTTAGTAGTTAAGTACCTGTTAGAAGAAGTTTGCGGTTCACCCGCTCCAGATTCTTTAATCGCGATGAGGTTGAAATAACCTTGGGATACGGGTGCAGTCATTTTTTTCTCCAAAAAATAAAATGGTTGGGTTATTCATTGCCGCAATCGAGCAAATTCTTAATTGAATTTTGTGTTCGCCCAAAATAGGAGACTTTTTCTACAGATGAAAATGCGATATTCATCTCTTGTACTTTTCCGTAAATTTCAAACGAAATTGGATCAAAAACTATTTTTAATGTTTTGTTTCCCGCTCGTGATTTATTCCCAGAATAAAGAAATAAGATTCCTTCTTTGTAGGCATATGGGATGCCAGGATTTGCCACCACATCAATTTCTCGAATCCAATCCGCATTTTTAAATTTTTTTACAAGTTTTAAATAGTTTTTCTTAAATTTCTCGTCATCCAATAACTGCCATGAATGAAGCGCCGCATACTTAGCCAATCCCGCATCCAACTGTTCAAGCGGCACTTTCTCAAACCCAGCAACTTCACACGCAAAAACAGTGGCACAGCAAAAAAATGCGATAACAAAGCAGATTGCCGCACGGAGTGCTATCCATCCCGCTCCTGATATTGATTGGAATTGCATATGGTTCAATTGTTTGCTCGTAAAAAATCCAAGTTAGTGAATGAAATTAATTGACCTCACAGTCGAGAAGGCTTCTCGTGGCCTTGTCTGTTTTGCCAAAATAGATCGTTCGATTTTGTGTAATCAGTTCTAAAAACTCTTCAGTGAATTTCCCCGATATTTGGGACGAAATTGGGTCAAAAATTATTCTTAGCCCTTTGTTTCCCTCGTGAATTTTATTGCCTAGGTACATCAGCACTATTTTTTTTCCATTGGCATAAGGAGTTCCTGGACTTCCTGCGACATCCAGTTCTTTAGCCCAAACAGGTAAATTCTTGCTTCGTATCGTAGCCAAATATTTCTCTTTGAATTTTTTGTCGTCTATTAGCTGCCAAGTAGGTAGCGCTGCATACCTAGCCAATCGCGCATCCAACTGCTCAACCGGCACTTGTTCAAACCCAACGGTTTCGCACGCAGCGGCATTGGCATAGTCGCAGCACAAAAATGAAGAAATAAAACAGAGTGCTATGCAGTGGACTGCACATCCTGTTCTCATGGTTTATTTTCCTTCTAAAAGTTTGATGAAGTGTTCTGGCCAAAATTCGTTACCACGTGATCCGGCCTGCCAAAGTGAGTGGTCTTTTCCTAATGCCAGAATGGCAAAACCGCCTGCCGCGATTTTTTGAGCGGGCACTTTTAGACCTTTTATTTTTTGATTCCTGCTCGGCTCCCGTGCGCAACGTTCTGGGTGCCCTTCTTGGTAAAGCGAAGTGGAATTTGATCGCCACACAGAGCCGTCACGTTTAAGAAAGTAGATGTCCGATATCCCTGCGTCGATAGCCACTTGAGTTAAATTTTCTTCGATTCCATTTTTGTTTTGTACGAAAGCCCAAGAGTCGTAGGAGCCGTTGTTGAACGGGTTGCCCATCACAGGACAGCCGCCAATAAAGGCAAGACGGCCTTGTTTCGTTAAAAGGAGTGCTTGGTTGCTTGTGAGGTGGATTGATTCGGCAGGCGCAGGTGCCTTAAAGGAAAAGCGAGTACCTTCTGGCAATGGGTGCACTAGTTTTTTGTCTTTGTTGTCCGGCCATCCCAGTACAGTTCCATCGTCGTACAAAGCCGCAATGCCGTACCCAACGAGTGCAACCGACTTAACTCCTGATCGGCTGTGAATCTTCTTTATTGGTTGATACCCGAGAAACTGGTAATTGAAGAGATGGGTGGAAGACGACCGTTCTGGGATCGGTTGAGCCCTCAGTTCGTAAATATCCACATTATTCTGAACAAAGACAAAATGCTCTGCTCCAGTCGAAGTGATTTGGGTGACATGATCAAAGCCGACTAACGGCTCTGGCTCTGTATAAACCGCATCGATCTCCGTCCAAAAATTGACCGTGAAGACGGTTTTCTCATCAAATCGCCAGATAAACAACTGCCCATCTTTATCGACCGCCATAAATGGCGCGAGCTTGACGATGTTCTTAAGATTGGGAAGTTTGAAGAGTCCCTCAAATGTAGCTGGTTTTCGATACGCCCAAACTTCGCCCTGATCGTCGAGCAAAAAGGGCGTGCCTTCTTCATCAATCACCACATCCACAAAATAAGCCAGTGCCGACGAGGGGGCGCACACCCCAAAGCACAGCGCGCATAAGAATGCACTGAACGGCTTGCGGAACTTGTGTTTGAGCCAGCTGAAGATGCTTTTTTGCATGGCACTTTTCCTTTTCGTCAAGCAATGCTTGGGGGCTTAATCGAGGGCTGGGCTGATCAAAATTGTGTTTTAAGAAACGCAGCACAATTTTCCGATGCCATCGATAAATTGATAAAGCCTTAAAAATCTTTTTGAGTCATTCAGTCATTCTGTTTTGCACACGGTTTAATCGCTTCGTCGCGGCAAAAAAACGGGCCATCTTCTCAGAATCAACCCAGCAAATCAATTTGTATTTTTTGGTTAAGTTTTGACGTAGCAGCAAGCTAGAATTTCTAGCCAGCTTGCCGATACAAATTTTCCAATGCGTTCCCAAGTCGTTCCCAATTCACCGCCAGCACAGCTAAAACTCGAACGAATCGCCTTCGCGGGCTAGGCGGTATTCGGGTGCGCCTGGGCTTTGTTTTTGTTGCGCTACGGCGTGTTGGAATACGGCTTCTAGTTCGTCGTCGCTGCGCGTTGCTTCGTGGTGGGTGCAGTAGTGCACGCGGGCGCCTGCTTCTTGCGCCATGCGCATGCCGCCTTCTAGGGTGCCGTGTCCCCAGCCTTTTTTGGCGGGGTATTCGGCGTCGGTGTAGGAGGCGTCGGTGATCAGTACGTCTACGCCTTGCATGCCAGCGCGGATGGCTTGGTTTTTTTCTTCTAGCAAGACTTGGTATTGGGCGAATTGTTCGTCTGTGGGTTCGTAGATGTTCCAGTGGGGTTCATGGTCGCCGGTAAAGAACAGGGATTTGTTGCCGCATTCGATGCGGTAGCCAAAGTTGATGACCGGGTGATTGAGCAGGTAGGGGGTGATCGTTGCTGAGCCGATGCGCACGCTTTGTTCGGGCGCTAGGTTGATGTATTCAATGTCGGCTTTCATTTCTGATTCGAGTACGGGGAAGTAGCTGTATTGCAGCTGTACCGCCATAACTTGTTCGACGCCCTTGCCGCTGACGGGGTCAAAGGCGCCGTGCAGGCGTAAACGATTGCCCGGGATGAAGTTAGGCACGAAGAAGGGCAGGCCTTGGATGTGATCCCAGTGCGAATGGGTGATGAATACGTTGGCGCAAATGGGCAATTCGGCGAGCAGCGCTTGTGAGAGGGGGAAGAGGCCGGTGCCTGCGTCGAGAATGATCAGCTCGTTTTGATCGGTGCGGATTTCGATGCAGGTTGTGTTGCCGCCGTAACGAGCGGTTTTAAAGCCTGGTGCGGCGATTGAGCCGCGTACTCCCCAAAATTTAACTTTCATGCAGCCCCCAGGTTTGAAAGGAATTGTGCTTCGGCAAGAACGGGTGTGAGATCACCTAGGCTGGCGATGACGGCGTCTCTATCGCCGCCTAGACAGGCGATGACGAAAGGGGGAAAAGCTTCGACGCAGGGGTTGCCTGCGGCGCCGAATTGCAGCGCTTTGCTGATTTGATTGGCGGCAAAAACACAGCTGATCAGCGGTTTCAGGTTTAAGGCTGATCGGTTCTGCTCTGCTTGGCTCAACTCCGGCTCACTCAATTCCGCTCCATATTGGTAACGGATGGCCGTACTGATGTCTGTGGAGAAGCGCCAATGTTCAACCAGCATGGCGCCGAGCTGGGCGTGGTCGGTGCCCAGCGTTGCGCGTAGCGCTTGGTGCAAAGAACTGCCGTCCTGCTGGCAACGATCAAGCGCCGCTTGGAACGCTTCTGGCATGAATAAAGCCAGGACGATTTTGCCAAAATCGTGCAGTAAACCCGCTAGATAAGCGTCCATCGGTTCAAGCGTTCCGTCTAGCTTGAGGGCTAAGCGCTTGGCGATTTCGGCGCAGCTTAGGCAGTGCAGCAGGTAGGCGGGCATTTCTAGGCCGGCTACGTTTTTGCTTGGCAGCATGCCCAGCGCGGCGATGCTAATGGCGAGGTTTTTGATTGTGTTGGCGCCAAGATAGAGCAAGGCGTGGGCAACCGAGGTCATCGGTTTGGCTACGCCGTAATAGGCTGAGTTAACCGTTTTGAGGATTTTGACGGTAATCAGCGGGTCGCTTTCGATGACCTGCACTAAGTCCTTCGGCGTGCAATTGACCTCTCGGCTCAGGCGCAAAATTTCTTGCACGCTTTTGGGAAAAGCAGGCATCCGTTCAACCGCAGCGGTTAATTCTTGCAAGCCGATTTCTTTCATGAGGCGCTCCTGCTTTGTTCGCTGTGGGCAAGGCCGACATGTGCGCCCCTGTACAAGCAGAGGTTTGCTTGCCTAGCGCCGATTACTTAGGGGGGACGGCAGTTTGATAGCGCGTGGGATCGCTTCCCCCAGCGCTCGCAAAGCCGTCAGCGCGCAGTCGGCAGGAGTCACAAATGCCACAAGCACGGCCAGCTGCGTCGGCTTGGTAGCACGAGACGGTGCTGCTGTATTCGACGCCGAGGGCAAGGCCGCGCCGAATAATGTCTGCTTTGCTCAGATGAATGAGGGGCGCATGGATGGTCAGCCGCGCCCCCTCGCTACTGGCTTTGGTTGCCAGATTGGCCATGCGTTCAAAGGCGGCAATGTATTCAGGCCGACAATCCGGGTAGCCGGAATAGTCGACGGCGTTAACACCGACAAAAATATCGTGGCTGCCTAAAACCTCAGCCCAGGCGAGGGCAAAAGAGAGCATCACGGTATTGCGCGCGGGGACGTAGGTGACGGGGATTTCGCTGTGCG
>JAZKFR010000155.1:0-3554 GCA_040386295.1 Pseudomonadota bacterium
GCTGCGGCGGCACACTTTCGATCAACTGAGCAGGCAAACCGCTCGTTTCCTGGCCAAACACAAACACGTCGCCACTCTGAAAAGAAACAGCGCCGTGTCCCAGTTGACCCCGCGTCGTCATGACAAATAAACGGCGTGCGCCAAGCGCCGCTTGGCAGGCCGTCCAATCGGCGTGGCGAGAAACGCGGGCAAACTCATGATAATCAAGGCCGGCACGTTTTAGCGCCTTGTCTTCCCAGCGAAAACCAAGCGGTTCGACCAGGTGTAATTCACTTCCCGTATTCGCGCAAAGGCGAATGATATTGCCCGTATTTGGGGGGATTTCAGGGCGGTACAAGACGACTGCAAACACGTTGAACTTTTCTCCAAGATGGCCGTTAACTCGATAGAATCGGCTCGGTAGTTTAAAGACAGAAGGCTTCTATGGCACGGCCCAAAAAAATTCGTCTTGGCGACTTGCTGGTTCAGCAAGGACTCCTCGACAACGCGCAACTAAGCCTCGCACTGGACGCACAAAAATCGAGCGGACGTAAATTAGGCCGCATCATCGTTGAGCACGCTTATTTGACCGAAGAAGTGCTCTCGCAAGCACTGTCCAAACAATTACGCATCCCCTTCGTTGACCTGGTTAATTTCACCCCCGAGCCGGAATGCCTCAAGCTGTTGTCCGAAGCACAGGCACGACGCTTTCGTGCCGTTGCATTAGAAGAAATCAACGGCGTGCTGCGCGTTGGCTTTGCTGACCCGACCGATCTGCAGGCTTATGACGAACTGGCGCAGCTACTACAGCGCGATCTTGATCTGGCGGTGGTCACCGAGAGTCAGCTACTCGCCCTGATTGATCGAGCCTATCACCGTAGCGAAGAAATCGCCGGTTTAGCCAAAGCCTTGGGCGCCGATTTGGCCGGCGATACGCTCGAATTTGGCGAGCTACTCGGCACCAATACGGCGGCTGAAGAAGCGCCTGTGGTCAAACTGCTGCAAACCGTATTTGAAGAAGCTTTTCGCCGCCGCGCCTCAGATATCCACATTGAACCGCAAGCGCAACGGCTGCGCATCCGCTTTCGTATCGACGGCGTGCTGCACGTGCAAACTGAGGCAGACGTCAAGATAGCGCCAGCGATGACCCTGCGCCTCAAATTGATGGCTGGCCTAGACATCTCAGAAAAACGTCTACCCCAAGACGGGCGCTTCGACATCAGAGCACGCGGACATCGCTTGGATGTGCGTCTGTCAAGTATGCCGACGCAATACGGCGAATCAGTCGTGATGCGTCTGTTAAACCAAAACGACGGCATTCTGACCCTAGACCGCTTGGGCATGCCAACGCGTATTTTAGAGCGTTTATCGCATCACTTGCGGCGCACCAACGGCATGATTCTCGTCACCGGCCCGACGGGCAGCGGCAAAACCACCACCCTTTACGCAGCGCTGTCGCACATCAACAGCAATGAGAAAAAAATCATCACCGTCGAAGACCCGGTCGAATATCGTTTGCCGGGAATCAATCAGGTGCAGATCCACGAAAAAATCGACCTCAGTTTTGGCCGTGTTTTACGCTCAGCGCTACGGCAAGATCCAGACATTGTCCTGGTCGGCGAAATGCGTGACGCCGTCACCGCCGAAATTGGTATGCGTGCCGCGATCACCGGACACATGGTGCTGTCGACCCTGCACACCAACGACGTTATCTCAACCCCGATTCGCTTACTCGATATGCAGGTACCGGCTTACATGGTTAGCCTCTCCCTGCAACTGGTCATCGCGCAGCGTCTAGTCCGCCTCATTTGCCAACACTGCGCTACCCCCTACACGCCGAACGTGCAAGAACACGCGTGGCTAAGTTACGAACTAGGTCGGCAAGTCGATGATGTGTTCCGTGATGCCTATCGCTATGGCCGTGGCTGTATGCACTGTAGTAACACCGGTTTTCACGGCAGGGCAGGCGTTTATGAAATGCTTGAGATGACCGATACGCTGATCGAAGCGCTCAACAAAAACGACACGACCGGCTTCGTCGCGCGTGCGCGCCAACAAATGGCCGGGGAAACGCTACGTCGAGACGCCGTTCGTTTAGTCACGCAAGGACGCACGACAATCGACGAAGCGATGCGCATTAGTCATCAAAACGAGAGCGAATATGCCTAGGTTCGCCTACAAAAGTCGTAGCGCGGAAGGCACGCTGATTGAGGGCGTTATTGAGAGCGCCAGCGCGGGGGCGGTTGCCGACGAGCTATTCGCCCGCGCGCTCACGCCAACAGATATTCGCGAGACCACGGCAAACGCACCCGACGCAAGCGGAAGAAGCCGTAAATACAGCCTCCGCAGCCTACTAGAGCAACCGATTTCGTCGCTTGACACCCTGTTGTTCAGCCGCCAGATTCACACCTTATTAAAGGCTGGCGTACCGATCATGCGCGCCTTGACCGGTTTGCAAGAAGCCAGCGCCACCCCGGCCATGCGGCAGATTCTGCAAGAAGTACGCGCCCACTTAGAAGCGGGTAATCAACTCTCAGCCGGGCTAGGACGTCACCCACGCGTGTTCTCACCTTTTTACGTAGCCATGGTCAAAGTCGGCGAATCAACGGGACGCTTAGACGAAGTATTCATTCGCCTGTTTAAGCACCTTGAGTTTGAGCGTTACATGCAGGAACAGATAAAAATGGCGCTGCGCTACCCTTCTTTTGTCATGAGCGCCATGTTGGCGGCATTCATCGTAGTCAATCTGTTTGTCATTCCGTCTTTCGCTAAAATTTTTGCCGGTTTTGGTGCCGAACTGCCAGTAGTGACACGTGCTCTACTCTGGGTGTCTAATTCAGTTGTAGCCTATTGGCCGTATTTGTTGATCCTGCTAGCTGGCGCGTTTTCTGGCTTCCGCCTGTGGCTGGGTACGACAAAGGGACGTTACCGTGTCGAACGACTCGCGCTACGCCTACCGATTGTGGGCAACGTTTTATACAAAATCGCGCTGGCGCGCTTCTCGCGCAGCTTTGCCCTCGCGATGAATAGCGGTGTACCGGTGATACAAGCACTGGACAACGCGGTCGCCACGATCGACAACAGCTACATCGCCGAACAAATCGGCAGCATGCGCGAAGGCATTGAACGCGGCGACAGCATCCAACGCGCCGCCCGATCGGTGGGTATTTTTACCCCTGTAGTTTTGCAAATGATTGCCGTTGGTGAAGAGTCTGGCGCGATTGGCGAGCTCATGGACGAGGTAGGGCAGCTCTATCAGCAGGAGGTTGAATATGAACTTAAGACATTAAGCCAACAGATCGAACCTATTCTCATCGTGGCGCTTGGTGTGCTGGTGCTCATTCTGGCCTTAGGTGTTTTTCTACCCATGTGGGATCTAGGAAAAGCTGCCTTCAAGCATTAAAAACACCGATTCTTTTCAACACTTCAGTTACTTACGCGAGGATTTTATGGCCACCCTAAATACACCAACTAAACAAACAGCGACCCAAAATCATGTTCAACTGGGCTTTACCCTAATCGAATTGATCGTCGTCATCTTAATCGTCGGCATTCTCGCCGCCGTCGCGCTCCCC
>JAZKFR010000155.1:3564-6100 GCA_040386295.1 Pseudomonadota bacterium
GCCCGGTCTTGGAGGGCCACGCGGCCGACATGGACTCAGCGCCGCTCGTGGCGCCGTCGGCGCGGCCAGCGCGCTGATTCATGCCACATTGCTGGCACGCGGGGGCGTCACAGACGCAGCCGCCTGCGCCGGCGGTTCCGTCTCGGCTGACAACAGTACTTCTGCAAACGGCACCTTATGTACTGAAAATGGCTTAGTCGCCACGGTCTTTGCCTATCCGTCCAGCGCCGCAGCACTGGCAGCAAGCACCGGCCCCGTCACCGGCAACCCTGGCATCGTTGGCGCAGCAGGGCTGACGACGGTATTTCACCCAAGTGCCAACAATCTCTCAGCGGAAGGTTATTCTGTCACCGTGACCTCAGGCGTCACCAGCTTCTCCGTGCTGGGCGCAACGAACCCGGCTAACTGCCAATTCACCTACACACAACCGGCCTCAGCTAATAGCGCACCGACCATCAGCGCTATGGTTACGACGGGTTGTTAGTTGAATTAGTTGACTCAGGAGAACACCATGCACCGACAAAACGGTTTTACCTTGATTGAACTGGTTATTGTGATCGTCATCTTGGGTGTTCTTTCCGTCACGGCTTTGCCTAAATTTGTCGATCTCAGTACCGAAGCAGGAAATGCTGCAACACAAGGCATTGTTGGCGCGCTCGGCTCATCATCATCGGCAAATTTTGCGGCAAAAGCAGCAGGCAGAACAGGCATGGTAGATGTCAAAGTGGACAACGTCTGCGTCGCCGCCGTCGTCGGCAACCTGTTGGCTGGCGTTAGTTTCGTCAACGGCACCTCGAGCAATACAAGCGGATCAACGGTGTATGGGATCTCCGGCACGGGAAACTGCACAAGCCCTAGCGTCGCGGCTGCGGCGGGCACCGCAGTCACCTGTAGTTTGATTGGTTCAAAAGGCGTTGTGCAATCAGCAACGATTATTTGTTCAGGCTAAAACAAAGCTCGGTGCCCTCTGCTGCATTGCGCTCAAACAACAGAGGGCACCGATCCAACGCACAGCAAAACCAAGCGCGACCGGCGCTGCTTAAGCAGCGCTTGCGAACGCAACGGAAAGATTGCTGCACCAAGGTAAAACATCTCACCCTGCACCAGGGCTTGTGCCAATACCTTTCTGAATCGCCGGTTTTTCTAAAGCAAAGCGTCTGCGTCGAGTCGATCATGCTGCGAACGAAACGAGACCCAATCGATCCCCAACCAACACCCAAGCGCACAAACATGGGCGCATTGTTTACGCCAGCGCACACTAGCAGCGGCGCGCTATCGACCTCGCCTCGCCTGGCTACAGCAAGTGCTGCGCCTCGCCCTAGCCTGCATAGTGCACGGCCAACGCGGAACGCAACGATACGCGGCTTCACCTTGCTTGAGCTGTTGACCATTTTGGTCATCACCGGCTTACTCGCCTATTTTTTATTGCCCCGCTTTGGCTTTAGCAGCGCCTTAAGCGCTAGAGCCTACGCTGAGCAAAGCAAAGCGCTCATTCGCTACGCACAAAAGAGCGCAATTGCGCAACGCCGCTGGGCCGCCGTCAACCTCGCGGCTAATCCACCGACGCTCTGTACGCAAAACTACAGCTTCTCGCCCCTAAATTACCCACTCTGCGCTGCCAGCTGCACGGGCGGCAGCAACACCACGCTAGCGCTCCCTGCGGGTTTGGCAGGCGCCCGACCAAGCAGCACTAGCCTAAGCGGCAACACACTGCTCTGCTTCGACGCCCAAGGTCGTCCGTTCGCATCAGGCTCAGCGCAAGCACTCACCAGCACAGCCTCGCTCAACATTAGCGACACTGATTTTGTCCGCAGCATCATGCTTGCACCGGAGACTGGCTATGTACGCTAAGCGCAAAACACGCGGCTTCTCGCTAGCAGAATTGATCGTAGCCATCATCATTCTTAGCGTGGGTTTGCTCGGCATTTTCACTGCACTACGCGTCAGCAATAGCAAAAGCGCAGATCCGCTACGCACAAAACAAGCCATGGCCATCGCCGAAGCTTTGCTCGAAGAGGTGCTCAACCGCCCTTTTCGCAATTACGATGCACCCAACTTCGTCAACGCCAATATCGGCGGACAACTTGTGTTTCCAGCCAATCCCTCGGCCTATCAAACGGCCATTAGCTTCAATAACAGCAGCGCATTCAGCGGAATTTCAAGCGACGACGCCTTACGTGTGGACGTATTTGTGCGCTCAGAACAAGATGGCGCCGTCTATCAACTGACCGGCTACCGCTTTTACTACGACTGATGAAACCACTCTTCTTCCGAGCACAGCAAGGGTTCACGCTGATTGAGCTGCTGACGGTAATCATCATCGTCAGCGTCATCACCGCTTCGCTTTCTACCTTCATCACCGACCCGGTCAAAGCCTATTTCGACACCAATCGACGCGCCGACATGAGCGACGCCGCAGACACCGCCAGGCAATCCACCTGGTTCCAGCGTTTTCTGCTGCCCGGCTTTGCATTCAAGGCGGTGGTGATCGGCGGCGGCTATGCCACGGGGCGCGAACTGGCGGAATATTTCCTGC
>JAZKFR010000155.1:6110-6403 GCA_040386295.1 Pseudomonadota bacterium
ACCGCCCTACGCCGCATCGCTTATGAAATACGTACAGCGGTACCGAATTCGCTCCGTATCAGCGCGAATTCGCTTGAGTTCATTCCCACTATCGACGGCGGGCGCTACCGCCGTTCCGGTACGGGCAATGCGCTCACCAGCAGCACAAGTGACGCCAGCTTTGACGTACTCAGCCCTCCGGTCACAGGCAGCAGCGGGGATTTTGTCGTAATCAACAATACTGGAATCGGCTCACAAAACGCCTACCTCGGCGATAACCGGCGCACACTCAACGCGAGCGCGGGCAATACGCT
>JAZKFR010000155.1:6422-7085 GCA_040386295.1 Pseudomonadota bacterium
GCCAGCCCGGCCTTTCCAAACGCAACGCAAGGCTTTACGACACAACAACGATTTTTGCTTGTTCCTGCCAGCGGACCCGTCACCTTTGCTTGCAGCAACTTGGGGCTATCCAACGGAAACGGCAGCGGCGTGCTCAGACGCTATACAAACTATGGCTTTAACAGCACACAAAACCCGCTGCCGAACGTCGCAGACGGCGCCGCCAACAGCCTACTCGCCGACAATATAAGCGCCTGTCAATTTAGCTACAGCGCAGCTAATAACGGCCTGCTCAGTCTAATACTCACCCTCACGCAGTCTGGCGAATCGCTCACTTTGACGCATCAAATCCATGTCGACAACACGCCTTAATTTCTTAGCTACTCAGCGCAAAAAAAGTACGCGGGGCTTTGCCTTGATCAGCGCTATCTTGCTGCTCGTCGTGCTGGCGGCATTGGCCGGCTTTGTCATCTCGGTCAGCACCACACAAAGCAGAAGCCAAGCACTCGATATACAAAATGCTCAAGCGCAACAAGCCGCACGCGCAGGTCTTGAATGGATCGCTTATCAAATCAACAAAAACGGTCAAGCGGGCAGTCTATGTAACAACACAAGCCAGACTCCAGGCGTCTTACCGGGGCTAGAAGCCTTTACACTCAATGTCGTTTGCCAAGGCAGCTCGTT
>JAZKFR010000156.1:0-15681 GCA_040386295.1 Pseudomonadota bacterium
GGGCAGGCCGTTGAGCGCTGTCACACCTTGGAAGGTGCCGTTTTGGTAGGTGGCGGTGAGGCTGTTGCCGTCTTCTTCACTGATGCTGTTGCGGATGCTGATTTCTCTTAAGCCGTTGCGATAAGTGCTAGTTTCGATACTTGAACCGTCAGCAAAAAATTCAGTTTCCCGTGTCGAAGTAATGTTGCCTTGTGCGTCGCGTTGTGTGCTCATCACACTGCCGTCAGTGTTAATTGTGAGCCCCCCACCAGTATCTGCTGTGAGGTTGGGCAGTGCGACAATGGTGACGCTGCCCTCGTGCACGGGCTTGACGGTCACGGCGCCGTTGGCGGCTAGGCTGGTTGTCGAGAGCAGCTCGCTTGAGGCATTAAAAACCTGAAATTGGCGTTGGCCGTTTTCTGTTGAAAAGGTCACCCTGCGCTGTAGCACTCCATTGGCGTCGTGGATTTCAAACTCGGTTTGAGAATAGATAGGTTGAAGTTCATTCGTGTAGTTATCGCGCGTCCAGCCAGTGATGACGGGCGTGAGCTGGAGCGTGTTGTCGCCAAGGCTGCCGGCATCGCTGGCACCGGCCATGAGTTGAATCGCCTGGCTGATTTGCGTTGAGCTGTGTTTTTTGGCGAATTGGTCGGTGCCGATGGCGTAAGCTAATCCAGCAAATGGGCCTAGCGCACTGGCAACGAGAAAACTGATTAGTGTCTGTTCGCTGCCGAAACTGAGGCTGGGCAAGTAGCTGGTTTGCCCGATGTGCTCGCCAGTGGCGCCCGAGACTAGGCTGCCGACGACTAGGTGGTTGGTGAACGTCGATGCGGCGCCAAGACCTTCTTGCGGGAGCCCGGCAGCGAGTGCGGCGGCTTGGAATTCGGGCCTGCTGACGATGCGTGCAGCAGCACCTGGGTCAATTGCCGATCCGTCTAAGCCGTAGGCCTGCGCGACAATCTGCGCTAGCGCGCCGCCTAGGCTGTGACCGGTGACGAGGAGTTGGGTGCTGTCGAAGCCTTGCGGGAATAGGTCTTTGTTGCGTGAAACAGTGGTTGCAAAGTTGATGCCTTGATCGAATTGAGTACTCCACTTGCCCGCGAAGATCGCGCTGTCGGCTGCACCGTCCCGAATGCCGTCGGTGCCTCGATAGGCGATGACGACTTCTCCGGTGGTGTCGTTTTTGAAGGCAAAGGCGGCGAAGGGGGGGCGTTCTAAGCCGGTGGCGAACTTCCAATCTGAAGGCAGATTTGCATTATTTTGTAAGAAATCTTCTGTTTTGTAGGCGAGCACGGCGAATTGGGCGAGCAAAGCGTCTTTTTGAATCGAAGCGGTCATGGCGGAGTTCCTTGATTAAGGTGTAATTAGGGATTGGATTTGCTGTCGGATGGCGCTGTGCCACGCGTGCCGAGTGGTGGTGGAAAAAGACTTTTATAGAAAGCGCTGTCGCGCGCTCTTTGTTCTTTTTCATGTGTGCTTAGACGATCAATGAAGCTGGCTGGCAATAGCATCTGATTAAAGCGTGCAATGGGTGGGTCAAACACGTCACGTTTGCTTTCAAGGTTGATGCTTACTTCCGGTCGTGCCGGCTCAAGGCAGCCAAGCTGCAAACTCACCACAGAGAGACTTCGGTAAAAATTTTTCGTGTAGCCCAGGAGCGGCAGTGAACCTGACATCGTCCATTTTGAATCGGTGCTGATGTTGATATTAGTGATGAATATCGCTTGCCGCTTCGACACCGGATCAGCAAACGCAACAATCTGACTATGTAAGGTTTCATTACGAACAACCCCCGGTGGCGCATCAATCGCAACGATTCCGTGAGGTTTTTCTTTTCGATCAAGCGGACGCAGCCAGGTCATCGAGCTATACCAAGGTAACCACTGCGACTTGATGTCGGTTGCCCACGGCAAAGGGTTTTTCGTCTCGTCGAAATACAAATCCAACAGACACTCTTGCACCTTGCGGCAAGCATCAGCCCGTCCCCCGAAGCCACACTCCTGATAAGAGGCATCCTCAATCCGAAACGCCGCAGCAGCGATCCCCTTCAGATCTTCGACATACTGCTGAGGCATACCAAACAGATCGGCGAATTCCTGGTTGTAGACCCAGATATTGTTGTCTTTGCGAAACGCCTGGCCATCGAAGGTCTGATTGACCTCATAGCGTTGCGAAGACCCATTACGCGACGTACTCAAACGCTCGCTCTGCGCAGCAGCATTCAGGCTGGCGAGCAGCGCAAGTGCGAAGACCAAGCAGCTACGCTGCAATAAACCATGTGTCATGCCTTGTACCCCTCTTTTAGGCAAGTTGATTTTTTCAAACGCGGATTCTAGCTGAATTATTAGTCACGCGGGCAGCGTGTTTTTTCGCCCACTTTTCTGGCGCAATATGCGTTCGTAAGAATACGCTGCGCCGATGACGTGAGCGCTGGACGAAGAACGGCCAGAGTGCAGCGTCCGCCGCAAATCCTCGTTAGGCTTGCTGGCAGCCAAACGATGCAGACGTTTCAACACGCCTTTGCATGATCGAGTCAGTCCAGCTTTGAGCGATCTAGAGCATGCTTTGGCGCATACCCATTTAACCAAGGACAGGCAATGAAAATAAAAGACCTAAGCCCGCGTGTGCTGCGTATCGGTGCAGCCTTGCTCGTCGCATTCATGCTCAGCTCGTGCGCAGAGTATTTTGTGAAATCAAACAAAAACGAGAATTTCACTGAAAAGCTGACAAATGTTTATGTCTGGTCAGGCATCGGCAGCATAGCCCCTTTTACCAAGCGCCCACCTTTCGCAGACGATACCTTCGAGAATCTGTTTAATACGGCACTTACGAACAAACTGACGCAGCATGGGGTTAACAATGAACTACATCGCTTTGAGTCAGTCTCAGACGACAACAGTGATCTCTTGCGATTCGAGACAAAATTCAACCCCGATTACCGACTACTGATCGCCACCCAAGGATATGGGACTATGACTTCTCGAGGAATCACCAACGTAAACACCTTTGTTTTGTCGCTCAGCATTATTCGATTAGCAGATAAACAAAAAATTTGGCAAAGCGAAGTATTTGTTGACGCAAATACCGCGCCCGGAACGGCATGGAGAACTGCGGGGGCCGATAAACTTGCCGATTTAATGATCAAAAAAATGCAGCAAGACCAGTTGTTTTAGCGCCAAGATCCATGCGCCGTCGTATGCAAAACTCGTCATGAGTGGGCATCAGCCCCTAGTAGCGTATCCGTTCTTTGCCCCGTTTTACCCCCGTTGAACGTCGCGAAAAGATCAGCGTATAATCGTCCGGCTGTTCGAGGAGCGTTGCGAGGCATTTTTGTCCCTAGGCTCGAATGGCGCTGAAATCTGGCGTTTGCGGTGTAAATAACGCGAATGCAGAAAACTCAGAGTTCAGCTTGTTAGAACGGCGCTCATCCAACCAACCCGTGCCGGGCACGGGGAGATGGGTGGGCGTTGAGGGCGCTTCGGGCGTTGAGCAGGTTAGCGGTGCGCGGCCTGTTTTAGTTAAACCTCAGCACATCTTGTTTCCCGCCCGGCCACAGTTATTGAGGAGTTCTACTGTGGCTAATGCGTTAAATCAGCGTCAAAGTTCAAATCCCGTTTCTCTTAGCGCGCTTGCGCAAGCGCGTCCCGATTACTGCGTTGCCGACCTGTCGCTCGCGGCTTGGGGGCGTCGTGAGATTCGGATCGCCGAAACCGAAATGCCTGGCCTGATGGCCATTCGTGAAGAATTCGCAGCGGCGCAACCGCTCAAAGGTGCACGCATTGCGGGCTCTTTGCATATGACGATTCAAACCGCCGTTTTGATCGAAACGCTGTGCGCTTTGGGTGCTCAAGTGCGCTGGGCTTCTTGCAACATTTTCTCAACGCAAGATCACGCCGCTGCAGCGATTGCCGCCAGCCACGTTCCTGTTTTTGCAGTGAAGGGCGAAACGCTTGCCGAATACTGGGATTACACGCATCGCATTTTTGAGTGGGACACTACGCCAGAAGGGGCGCAGCACGCCAATATGATTCTCGACGACGGGGGTGACGCCACCTTGTTGCTCCACCTCGGCGCCAGAGCCGAGCAAGATCGCTCGCTGTTGACGAAGCCCTCGTCCGAAGAAGAAAGCGTGTTGTTCGCTGCGATTGCCGCCAAGCTCGAACTGGCGCCTAGTTGGTACTCAGAGCGCCTTGCTGCAATTAAAGGCGTGACCGAAGAAACCACTACCGGCGTGCATCGCCTCTACCAGATGCACGCTAAGGGCGAGTTGAAATTCCCGGCGATCAACGTCAACGACTCAGTCACCAAGTCCAAATTCGACAATCTGTACGGCTGTCGTGAATCTTTGGTCGACGGGATCAAGCGCGCCACCGATGTAATGATCGCCGGCAAAGTGGCCGTGATTGCGGGTTATGGCGACGTGGGCAAAGGCTCGGCGCAAGCCATGCGCGCACTTTCGGCGCAAGTTTGGGTCACCGAAATTGACCCCATTTGCGCACTCCAGGCGGCGATGGAAGGTTATCGCGTCGTGACGATGGACTACGCCGCCGATAAAGCCGATATTTTTGTCACCTGTACGGGCAACTACCACGTCATCACGCACGAACACATGTGCAGAATGAAAGACCAAGCGATTGTCTGCAACATCGGTCATTTCGATAACGAAATCGATGTTGCCTCGATTGAGTCTTACGCCTGGGAAGAAATCAAGCCGCAAGTAGATCACGTAATTTTCCCGGCCAGCGAGGGTGCGCACGGCCAAGCAGGTAAACGCATTATTCTTTTAGCCAAAGGTCGCTTGGTTAACCTCGGTTGCGGCACGGGTCATCCTTCCTACGTAATGAGCTCCTCGTTTGCCAATCAGACGATTGCGCAGATCGAGCTGTTCACGCGCAACAGCGATTACCCCATTGGCGTATACACCCTGCCCAAGCATCTCGACGAAAAAGTCGCGCGTCTGCAGCTGAAAAAACTCAACGCACAACTGACTGAGTTGACTGAGCAACAAGCGACGTATATCGGTGTGGCGAAAACAGGGCCGTACAAACCAGATCAATACCGTTACTGAGTCTCTGCCCATGACTTCGCACAACGCATCGAAAAATTCTCTGGAACAGCCGCAGGGAGAAGGCGTGGGAGCGGCGGAAAAGGGAAAGGCCCTGGGGAAGGCGCGGGAAAATGCTTCCCCAGAGGCAAAACCTGCTGGCGACAAAAAAGCTCAAGGCGTTTTTAGCCTTGAGCTTTTTCCGCCGCAAACGCCAGAAGGCATGGCCAAGTTGCGCGCCACACGAGCGCAGTTGGCTGAACTAAACCCAAAGTTTTTCTCGGTCACCTTTGGCGCCGGCGGCTCGACCCGCGCACACACTTTAGACACCGTGCTTGAGATTCAGGCGGAAGGCCATCGCGTCGCACCGCACATCTCCTGCATTGGCTCAACACGGGACAGCATTCGCAGCCTGCTTGAGCAATACCGCGCGCAGGGCGTTCGTCAGCTGGTCGCGCTGCGCGGTGATCTGCCCTCAGGCATGGCCGAACCCGGCAATTTCCGTTTCGCCAACGAGCTAGTCGAATTTATCCGCCATGAAACAGGCGACTGGTTCCATATAGAAGTAGCGGCCTACCCTGAATACCACCCACAAGCCAGAAGCCCGCAAGACGACCTGCTCGCCTTCAAGCGCAAGGTGGAGGCCGGAGCCAATTCGGCGATTACCCAGTATTTCTACAACTTCGACGCCTACGCGCGCTTTGTTGACGCCTGCCAAGGGCTTGGCCTCACGCTGCCGATCGTGCCCGGCATCATGCCGATTGCCAGCCATAGCAACCTGGCTCGCTTTTCCGAGCGTTGCGGCGCAGAAATACCGCGTTGGATCAAGAAAAAATTAGAAGCTTTTGGCGACGATAACGCGTCAATTCGCGCCTTTGGGCTCGATGTCGTCGGAGATTTGTGCGAAAAACTGCTCGCCAACGGCGCGCCCGGTTTGCACTTCTACACCCTAAACCAAGCCACGCTAACCAGCGCCCTGTGGCGCCAACTCAAGGTCAATGGCGATGCAGGAGGAAGCAAATGCTAAGGAGTCGCTGATTTATTCACTTCCCGGCTCTTGGAGCATTAAAAAATCAATTGGTTGCGAACCGCGAAATATAAAAACCACGATTAAATCAGCGCTTCCCTAAAGACCTCGACACAACCAACTACGCGCTCCGCTCACTGACCAGCATCATTCCCTCTCCCACAAGTGGGCGAGGGGAAGGCAAGCCTTGGGTGAAGAAGTTTATGTTGGTGGCTAGGGCGTTCTCTGCCTCAAGTTGAGCGCTACGGTTGTGCACAGGTCTTTGCTATTGATTTAGCAGCCTCTGATTTTCGGAAGGCGCTTCCTTGAAAAAGCTCAATACGCGCTTGATACGCCTCAATACGTGTCCCTACACCGCTTAATCGTGCGGGATCGACTCGGCGAAACTGGGACGCAGCATCAATTTTTCGTATAAACGAGCGAGCGCCGGGTGTTGCTCGCGCCAATCCATGGCAGGGAAACGAAACGCCAAAAAGCCGAGTGCGCAGCCAGTACATATGTCTGCGAGCGAAAAATGGGTGCCTATGCACCAGCTGTTTTCCTCGCCTATTTGTCCAGCGATGAAGCTCAGCCCTGCGTTGATTTTTGCTTCTTGCCGGGCGATCCAAGCGCTGCTTTGCAGTTCGGGCGGACGGCGTTTTTCCAGCACAATCGCCACGCCGGCGTCGCAAATACCGTCGGCCAGCGCCTCCCAGCGTTTCACCTCAGTGCGCTCACGATTTTGCACGGGCATCAGCTTATTATTCGGCGCGACATTGTCGAGATACTCAACAATCACGCGCGAATCGAAGAGCGCTGTCTCCTCGTCGAGCAATAAAACGGGAATTTTGCCGAGGGGATTAAATTCGGCGATCCGGTTCTCCGGCGTCCACGGCGAATCAAGCACAAACTCGTACTCAATTTTCTTCTCGGCCAGCACCATGCGAACTTTGCGCGCGTAGGGGCTAGTCCATGATCCGATCAGTTTCATCTGGTTCCTGTTCATTAAGCACGCCGGTCAATTTAGCGCCGGGATTGTAGCATCGCTAAGGCGCTCTAGCGCCGCCAATGCAGGCATAACAGAGCGCGCAGCAGCATTTTGTGCGCAGGCAGCGCGCCAGGCCGAGCAATTTACAAGCAGCACGACAACAAGAGGCTAAAATGACGCGCTCTTTTGTCGATTGCGTTTGTTTCTGCTGCCTGCCTATGCCGCTTATTTCCACGTTCCCACGTTCCCACGTTTTTTAACTTTATTTAATTTCTCCCCTTTTCTTTAGCAAGGAAATACGCATGTCCGCTGCACTCTCTCCTAAGCCCTTGGCGGCACTAACGGCGCTAACCGCCCTCTCGCCGCTCGATGGCCGTTACGCAGACAAATTGGACGCCCTGCGCCCACATTTTTCTGAGTACGGACTGATTCGCCGTCGTTTACAAGTCGAGCTTGAGTGGCTCAAAGCTTTGGCTAGCGAGGCGCATTTCAGCGAAATCCCGGCTTTTTCGCCCGCGACTATGCAGCAGATGGCAGATTTGTTAGCGCATTTTGAACCGGCGCAAGCGCTCGAAATCAAGGCAATCGAGGCGCAGACCAATCACGACGTCAAAGCCCTGGAATACTGGATTAAAAAACAATTCGCGGACAACGCCGAAGTCATGCGCGTTAGCGAATTTATCCACTTTGCCTGCACCTCAGAAGACATCAACAACCTGGCGCACGCCCTGATGCTCAAAAGCGCGCGCGACGAAATTCTCTTGCCGAGCATCGATCAAGTATTAAACCGACTCAAAAGCTTGGCGCACGAATACGCCGAACTCCCGCTGATGTCGCGCACACACGGACAACCGGCAACGCCGAGCACCTTGGGCAAAGAGCTGGCCAACGTTGCATACAGATTAGCGCGCGCACGGCAGCGCATTGCCAGCGTCAGCCTACTCGGCAAGATCAACGGTGCAGTCGGCAATTACAACGCGCACCTTGCCGCCTACCCCGATTTCGACTGGGCGCACTTCGCCCAAAATTTTGTCGAAGCGCTGGGGCTGGAGTTCAACCCCTACACCATCCAAATCGAACCGCACGACGCGATGGCCGAGTTGTACGACGCCTTCGCTCGGCTCAACCTCATCCTGGTCGATCTGAATCGCGACGTTTGGGGCTACATCTCGCTTGGCTTCTTCAAACAAAAACTAAAAGCCGGCGAAATTGGTTCGTCAACCATGCCGCATAAGGTCAACCCGATTGATTTTGAAAACTCCGAAGGCAACCTCGGTCTGGCCAATGCCTTATTACGCCACCTCTCCGAGAAACTGCCGATCTCGCGCTGGCAGCGCGACCTTACCGACTCAACCGTGCTGCGCAATATGGGCGTCGCCTTTGGCCATGCCTTGCTCGGCTACGAATCACTGTTGCGTGGCCTGAGCAAACTAGAAGCCGTGCCCGAGCGTTTGCGTGCAGACCTCGACGCCAATTGGGCGCTGCTGGCCGAGCCGATTCAAACGGTGATGCGTCGCTACGGCATTGAGAACCCCTACGAACAGCTAAAAGAATTGACGCGGGGTCAGCAGATCACGCAAACCGAGCTGCGCGCCTTCATTCAAAACTTGGCTATTCCCGCCGCCGCCAAAGAGGCTTTGCTCGCGCTGACACCCGAGCGCTACCTAGGCAAAGCCGTCGAACTGGCGCGCCTGATTTAGCTGGCGTTGCAAAAAAGCAACACAAACGCCGTGCATAACCCCAGATAAGGCGGTTTAGATTGCTCGGCTTTGGTGGTTTTGCAACAATGCGCCCAACTTCTCGCATTCAGAGAGGTAAGACCTGGCGGTTTTAACAAAGGCCGCCGATCTCAAACCTAGAGGAGATTCACCATGCAAAAGAAACTTATCGCCCTAGCCATCGCCGCTCTTGCTTCAGGCGCTGCTTCGGCACAATCCAATGTGACCGTTTACGGTGTTGCTGACGCTTCTTTTGAAAGCGTTTCGGCTACGGGCGCAACCAATACTGGCGTTAGTACTGCCGGTGTCAGCCTGCCTAGCCGTAGCCGTATCAGCTCAAATTCCAGCTACATCGGTTTCAAAGGCGCTGAAGATCTGGGCAACGGCCTGCGCGCTGTGTTCCAAATCGAAAGCCAATTTGCTGTCGATAATGCTACTAACAACAGCTCTGGTAACACCTCTGGTATTGGCACAATCGCTACACGCGATACCTATGTTGGTGTTGCATCGAATGATTTGGGCGCTGTGCAACTTGGCTTCTTATCCACGCCACATCGTTTGATCTCTGCAAACTATGACGTGATGCCTGGCTCAACTGGTGGTGCTGGTTACAACGCGCTGCTCGGCCACATCAATATTGGCGCGTCACGCGCGACAAACGGCACTACTGCCAACACCTTTGCTGGCGTAAGCAACACCGCTGTTTCTAATATCAACGCGATATTTCGTACCCAAGGTATTGGCTATAACTCCCCCTCGTTTTCTGGCGTAAGTGCTGCACTTTTCTACTCGCCTAATGAAAACAAGCCGAATAGTCTTGCGGCTAGCGGAGAGACCAACCCCAGCGTATGGAATGCAGCGTTGAAATACGACGGTGGCGCTTTCAAAGCAGCTTACTCAGTATTAACTCAGTACGATAGCGCTAGTACAAATGCTGCTGGTAACAGACTGCTGTCGCAGTTGCTGGCTGGTATGTACACGATTGACAACGCAACCACGGTCAGCTTGATGTACAACCGCAACGAGCAAGCTCTTGACGGTAACGACAACAGCAGCTCGCCTAGCCTGGTCAAGAACGCAGTATGGTGGTTGGGTGTTAGACACGTGATGGGTGCGCATGAGCTTGCTGCTAGCTACGCAGTGGCGAATGACGGTTCTGTAACCAACACGGGTACAAACGCAACCCCAGCAACTGCTGACGAACGCGGCGCGAAGATGATCGGTTTGCGTTACGGTTACAACTTCAGCAAACGTACCCAAGCGTATGCTATGTACAGCAAAATCAACAACAAAGCTAACGGCATCTATGACTTCGGTGCTGGTACGGCTTTGAATAACAGCCAGGCTGCTAGCAACACCAACGCTATCGGCGCCGGTGCTGATCCAAGAGCGTTTGGTATTGGTCTGCGTCACTCCTTCTAATTTAGCCTAGGCTAATTAGTCGTTAAAACGGACACTTCGGTGTCCGTTTTTTTTTGCCTGTCGTCGCACAATGCCCTGTTTGTATCTTGTACGCCTCCCCTGTTTTTCTGCCTTTACCCCCTCACTCAGCGCCCCAGCGCTGCATTAAATCGTGCGGCACGGCTAGCTGATCCAGAATTCGCGCGACAACGAAATCGATGATTGCTTCAAGATTTTTCGGTTGCTGATAAAAACCCGGATTCGGCGGCAAAATCACTACGCCGGCTCTGGCTAAGCGCAGCATGTTTTCCAAATGGATGACCGAGAAGGGCGTTTCCCTCGGCACCAAGACCAGCTTGCGTCCTTCTTTGATCACTACGTCGGCGGCGCGTTCGATCAGTTGATTGGCCAAACCTTGCGCGATGGCCGCCAGCGTCCCCATGGTGCAAGGGCAAACGACCATCGCGTCGGGCGGATTCGAGCCGCTGGCCATAGGCGCGAACCACTCTTCTCGACCATAGACTGCCAGTGATCCCGGTAAACCGGGGTAGCGTTCGAGTAGTGCGCTGCGTGCGGCAGCGGCTTGTGCCGGCAGTTGGATCTCCATTTCTTGCTTGGCGACGATTTGGGCAACTTGCGAGTAGAGCAACTGTACGTGGCAACCCGCTGCGAGCAAGCACTCGAGCAGGCGCATTCCATAAGGCATGCCAGAGGCGCCTGTCCAAGCTAGGCAAATGGTTTTAGGCGACGCGTCTAACATCTTTGCGGCTGGGGGCGATGCGGGCATGGGTTTAGGCTTTCATAGGGTGAGTGAAAAACAGGTGGCGGCGCGTAGGGGCCGAGCTGAGCGGACAAATTTGCACGTTCAGCTCGGTATTAGGCGTGAGCTTTGTCATACAGCATTAAATTTCTCATCCGAATTGACCATTAGCCCGCACGGAATGCCTTGCCAAAATGGGCTGCAGCGAATAATTTTGCAGTTTTGTCGAAGCGCAGAGAAGCAATCTTTGAGCATTTTGCTTTACTTGCTTACAGACAGCGCTGTGGCTTGCCTTGGCCTCGTACGAGCAAGGAAAATTGGAATTAAATCCGCGAGCAAAGGTCGAATTTTAATGTGCCTGACGATATAATCGCAGTCTTTCGGAGAGTTCGCTGACACTATGTTGCAAATGCGATTGAAACAGGCTTGTACTGCTCTGCTGCTGTGTGCTGCTTTGTTCTTACACACACCGCTGCACGCTGAATTGACGATTGAAATCACCGGCGCGGGGGCGAATCGAATTCCCCTGGTGGTGTCTGATTTTGCGGGTGACGCCAAGCTGACGCAAATGTTAGCTTCGGTGGTGCAAGGCGATTTGGAGCGTAGCGGTTTATTCAAGCTGCTTAACCCGGGCGCCGTGCCGCTGGCCGAAAATGTGTTGCCTAATTATGCCGACTGGCGCGCGCGCGGCGCTGACGCGCTGGTGGTCGGTAGCCTGCTCGCCAGCTCTGACGGGCGGCAAGAGCTGCGTTATCGTTTATACGACGTGAACAAACAAAGCCCCCTCGCTGGCGCGGCATTTCTCACCAGCCCTCAGCTTTTACGTGCAGCCGGACATCGTGTCGCCGACGCGATTTACGAAAAACTCATCGGCGAACCGGGTATTTTCTCGACACGGATTGCCTATATTGTCAAAGTCAACCGCGCTCGCTACGAGCTGCAAATCGCCGATGCGGACGGGCAAAATGCCCAAATCGCCCTCATTTCAAAAGACCCGATTATCTCGCCCGCCTGGTCACCCGACGGCAGCCGCCTAGCCTACGTCTCGTTTGAAAACAAAAAGCCGGTGATTTTTGTTCATTCCTTAAGCACGGGCAAAAGAATCGTTCTGGCTAATTTTCGTGGCTCGAATTCTGCACCGACCTGGTCGCCCTCCGGGCAAAAGCTGGCGATTGTCTTAAGCAAAGACGGGGGATCGCAGATTTTTAGCGTTAATGCCGACGGCTCTGGCGTACAACGCTTAACGAATACCGGCAGCATCAATACCGAGCCGTGCTTCTCGCCGGATGGACAGTCGATTTATTTCACTTCAGACCGGGGCGGCAGCCCGCAAATTTATCGTATGAGCGCGAACGGCGGTGAGGCGCAACGCATGAGCTTTGAAGGCGGCTACAACGTCACCCCGCGCTTGTCGCCCGACGGTAAAACCATGGCCTTCATTACCCGCCGCGACGGCAGTTTTCGCCTCGCGGTGATGGATTTGGAGAGCCGGCAAGTGCAAATACTGAGCGATTCGTATAAAGACGAGTCGCCCAGCTTTGCGCCGAACGGGAGAATGATTTTGATCGCCACGCAAAGCGGCGGACGTAACGTTCTGTCCGCTGTATCAGTCGATGGACGCGTCAAACAGCGTCTGTCGATTGGTGCGGGTGAGGTGCATGAACCGGCCTGGGGGCCTTTTGCGCCACTTGCAAAATAGAGTTGTTGTTGCAGTACTGGTGCTCGCGTTGCTGATTTATTTTGTAATTTTTTACTTGTTCTTTATCGATGGTTCTCAAACTAAAATTCACTAAAACTTGGAGTTATGTCATGGCAATTCAGAAGCAAGCAGCCCTACCCACCCGCACGACGATGTTTTTGCTCAGTCTGGTTATTGGCCTAAGCGTCGCTTGTAGTTCTACTCCGATCACCTCGGAGCAAGCGGCTGCGCCGGTTGAAACGCCTAAGGCCGAAGTGGCCACGGTGGTGACCGATAACGTCGCAAACAGCACGCTGCCGGCGATTTTGACTGACCCGAAAAGCATCCTCTCCAAGCGCAGCGTGTTCTTTGATTACGATCAGTACGAAGTGAAGCCTGAGTACAAAGAACTGGTCGCCGCGCACGCTCAGTTTCTGGTTTCTCACCGTGATTTCAAGATGCTGATTCAAGGCAACACGGACGAGCGCGGTAGCCGCGAGTACAACCTGGCTTTAGGTCAGAAACGTGCTGACGCGCTGAAGAAAATGTTGATGCTGCTCGGTGCCCGCGAAGAGCAAATCGAATCGGTGAGCTTGGGTGAAGAAAAACCGAAGAGCAACGGCCAAGACGAAGCAGCATGGGCACAAAATCGTCGTGACGACATGCTCTACAGCGGTGAATTCTAAGGTGTCTGTATTTTCTACTTGGGCAAAGCCGCGTCAGGGCTTTGCCCGTTTTACCTGTTTGACCCTATCTGCGCTGCTGCTCGGCTTGGCCGTGCCGTCAGCGCAGGCGGGGCTGTTCGACGATGACGAAGCGCGGCGTCAGATCAATAATTTGACGTTGAAAGCAAAAGAACAAAGCGAGATTACGGCGAAGGCGCAGTTTGAATTAGCCAATCAAATTCAGGCCTTGCGCGAAGAAACTGCACGTCTGCGCGGACAGTTGGAAACGCTTTCTTATGAACTTGAATCAAGCAAAAAGCGGCAACAAGATTTCTACATAGACCTTGATGGACGCTTGCGCAAATTTGAGCAGCAGGCGCAAGAAGCGCCGCTGCGCTCAGGTGAAGCAGGAGATCAGCCGTTAGCGAATAGTGCTAACCCAGCAGCCAATGCAGCCGACACGCAAAATGCTGTGGCTAATAGCGCAGCCGAAGCGCGCGATTACGAAGCCGCTTTGGCCTTGTTTAAGCAGGGTAAATTCAAAGAATCCGGTAGCGCTTTCAATACCTTTGTCCAGGTCTATACCAACAGCGCTTTACTGCCGAGCGCGCAGTATTGGCTCGGTAATAGCTATTACGCTAGCCACCGTTGCGCGCAAGCAATCGAGGCGCAGCGCGTGGTCGTTAAGCGTTGGCCGGAGCATCCCAAGGCAGCTGATGCCCTACTCAATATCGCCAGTTGCCAACACATGTTGGGCGAAGTCAGCAACGCAAAAACGAGCTTGCGTAGTGTCTTGCTCAAATACCCAAACACCTCTGCCGCACAGACAGCAAAGCAGCGTTTGCAGGCGAAGTAATCATGCAAATTCGTCTTGTGCAGATCCGCATCGCAGCGGCTCAATCCCTTGGCTAGCCAGCAAATTTTGATGTCGGCGCCGAGCAAAGGTCAGCGCCCAGATCCTTCCTTGCGCATCAGCGAGGTGTTTTTCTCCCTGCAAGGCGAAACAACGCGTGTGGGTCTGCCCACTGTTTTTATCCGCCTGACTGGCTGCCCTCTGCGCTGCGTTTGGTGTGATACCGCCTACGCCTTCTCGGGCGGGCAGAACCAAACGCTGAGCCAAATTATGGCGCAGGTGGCGCAGTACGCTACGCCTTGGGTGTGCGTGACGGGCGGCGAACCCTTGGCACAAAAAGCCTGCCTCGCGCTGCTTACCAAGCTATGCGACGCCAATTACCAGGTTTCTTTGGAAACCTCCGGCGCCTTAGATATCAGCCAGGTTGATCCGCGCGTGACGCGCGTGGTCGATCTTAAAGCGCCGGGTTCGGGAGAGTCGGCTAAAAACCTTTGGGCGAACTTGCCATTGCTCACTGCGCGCGACGAAGTCAAGCTAGTGCTGCAAGACCGAGCCGATTACGAATGGGCTTGCGCGACGCTGAGCGAACATAAACTCTACGGACGTTGCCCCATTTTGTTTTCGCCCGTGCAGGGCGTGTTGGCGCCGCAAGTACTGGCCGATTGGATTCTGGCCGACGCTTTGCCGGTACGCCTGCAAATCCAGCTGCATAAATACTTATGGGGTAACGTCCAAGGCAAATAAAGCTCTGCCGCACCCCGAGCAACTATTGGCCTAAGGCAGCTCCGCGTCCTATCAAAACAATCAGAGTCGAATCAGGAGCACGCTGTGAGCGATGAACGTAGACGTTATGCGCGTATCACCTTTAACTCCCCTGCCACCTTGATTCTGCAGGATCGAAATGTGGACGTTTTAGTCGTCGATATTTCGCTCAAAGGCGTCTTACTGCGCCTGCCCGATGCCCCCGCCGACACCAACAACGCAGCCAGTTTCAACCTACTGTCTGCCTCTGCGCAAAGTGCTGCTGTTTTGCGCATTCGTCTTGACGCTGCTCAAGCGCACATTCGTATGGCTTTAGGGGTCGCCCGCGTTGAGGGCGATCAGGCCGGCTTTCTTTGCCAGCATATTGACCTGGACAGCGCAACCCACCTGCGTCGCTTGATTGAACTCAATCTAGGCGATGTTGCTCTGCTCGAACGTCCCCTGTCTGAACTGTCTAGCTCAGCGCAAGATCGGCAGATGGTGTTGTCGCACGCGGCGCCACGCGCCGTCGTTTTGTTGTCGGGCGGACTAGACTCAGCGACCGTATTAGCGATTGCGCGCGCCGCCGGCTTCGCCTGCTATTGCCTGTCTTTTGATTACGGTCAGCGCCACCGTGCCGAGCTAGACGCTGCCGCCCACTTGGCGCGCACCTTGGGCGCCAGCGAACAGCGTGTACTCAAGCTAGCGCTGGCTCAATTTGGCGGCTCAGCGCTGACCGATCGCGCAATCGACATCCCAACCCATGCGCCCCTAGACTCGCTCACGAGCAATGCGCACAGCGAAATCCCCGTCACCTACGTCCCCGCGCGCAATACCGTGATGCTCTC
>JAZKFR010000157.1:0-12084 GCA_040386295.1 Pseudomonadota bacterium
GCCCAGACAACTGACTGTTTACGCTATTGATTTCTTCTGCTTCCATGATTGCCTTGCTGTGCATAAAGCCGCTGATTATAAGGGAGGATGGTCTTGATTTTGCTTAGTTCGGATTTTCTTTGCTGGGTGGGCTGTCGTCTAGACGAGGATATTTATTTGTTTTCTCTTGCCACCACAAGTCACCCGTTGTGACAGCCGCTGCGCGTAATGCCTCGTTATCGCCGTACACTTCATTAGCCCGTTCGTTTGGATTTCTGCTTTCTTTTGCAGCAGCTTCGCTAATGGCGTAACGAATGTCGGCTTCGGCCATGAAAATGATTGTGCTGCTGTCTCCTGCACACAAAGGATTCGGGCGTCTCTGTGCGATGACTTCTGTCCCGCTGCCAAAGTAAGCCATGTGTAGTAACTCACGCGCTTCTTCTAAGCTGAGCTTGCTGTTTTTAATCTTAGGTAGCTTATCAATCAGTTCCTTAGCAAGGATGCGGATACGGAGTTTCCGCTCTTTCTCTTCCTCGGGTGTCGGCAACGAGGGCTGTAGGATGAGTTCTTTTAGACGAGATAGGCTTTCATTTCTAGAGTCTTGGAATGTTGAGTCGTCAAAAGTCTTAGCAGCAGTCTTAGCAACAGGGTTAAGTCCTGCGAAATAGAATGGTGAGTTTTCTGCTGGTCGATTGGCTAAGTGCAGGGACTTCAATGCTTCAACGCAAATCGGTGTCGCTGCTGGCGCACGGCGCATGCGGGTGTACCACCAATCACCGCTCTCTTCTGCTGCTGCACGCAATCGTTGATCAGCGTAGAGAGACGCTGCCTGCTGCGTAGGCGATGCTTTTTCTCCGCGCGTGGCGTAACGACCAATAAGCAGGCGAGCTTGATTTTGCAGCCAGCGAATACCCTTGTTTTGCCCTGTCTCGAATTCCTCTGTTTCTAATGCCTTTGTATCAGGTTTCTTTAAGGCGATTAAGCTTTCGCCTGCTCCGAAGTAAGCCGTTTCCAGCAAGGCTTGTGCTTCGGGAAAGGTGAATTTTTTGCCCTGTTCATCCTGGCTCGGAAGTGCCTTGATGAGTGCGTGGAAAGCTTGGTAACTTGCTCGTCTCTCGGCAAGCGTCGAGCCGCAATCGACTGAGCTATGCAGAGCGCCTAGGGTTTCGTCCAGAGCTTGAATGATCTCGGCGCGGCTCAGAGTGTGTGGGCTTGGGCTTGAGGCAGTTCCTGTTTGCAGCCAATACGCTGTCGATTGCTCTGTAATCAATGTGTTGCAAATCTGAGCAGGGCCAATCGGCGATGTTGCGAACATATTTTCTAGCCTTTCTAAGAAATGACGGTTGTCGATATCCGATGACGCTGGGTGTTTGTTGTATGCACCGGGCGATCACTGTTCTTGTGCCGCACCTAGGCGCTTGAAATCGGCTAAGCGAAAGCCAAGTAGCCAGAGGCTGGCGAAGTAAACCGTGACGCCGATGGGCACGATGCCGGCGAGGCGGACTAGGCGCGTACTCAAACTCGCTTGTAGCCAGTCTTGTGCGTGGCCGCTGCTGTAATACAGCGCGGCAGCCATGCTGAGCAGAGCGAGCAAAAGGCGCAGCGTAAAGCTCAGCCAACCTGCTTGCGGTGTGTAAATGCCTTGGCTGCGTAGACCGCGATAAAGCAGTGCGGCGTTTAGGCAGGCGGCTAGCCCAATCGATAAAGCGAGCCCAGCGTGCTTGAGCCAGGCGACTAAAACCAGGTTCAACAACTGCGTGACACAAAGCGTGAGTAGGGCGATTTTGACTGGGGTGCGGATGTTTTGCCGCGCGTAAAAGCCGGGCGCCAGCACCTTGATCAGAATCAAACCGAGTAAACCGACGCTGTACGCGACCAAGGCGTCGCGCGTATTAAAGACATCGTTGACGCTAAACGCGCCGTGATAAAACAGGGTGCTGACTAGAGGCACAGCCAAGATGGCGAGCGCCAAGGCGGCTGGGGCGGCGAGCAGAAGGGTTAAACGCAGACCCCAGTCGAGCAATTTGCTGTACTCATCGAACTCGGCGCTAGCGTGATAGCGCGCCAGCGAAGGGAGCAAGATGGTGCCCAGCGCTGCGCCCAACATACCCGCAGGAAACTCCATCAGACGGTCGGCGTAATACAGCCAGGAAACGCTGCCCACGCCTAAAAAAGAGGCGAATACGGTGTTGATCAGCAGGCTGATCTGCGCGACCGAAACGCCGAGCACTGCCGGCGCCATGAGTTTGAGAATGCGGCGCACCCCTGGGTCTTGCCAACTGAGATGACGCAGCGAGATGCGCGGCAACATGCCGATACGCTTTAGGCTAGACCATTGGAAAGCCAGCTGTAGCGCGCCCCCCAGACAAACCCCCCAGGCCAAAGCAACAATCGGCGGGGAGAAATACGGCGCTGCCCACAGCGCCATGCCGATCAAAGAAAGATTGAGCAAAACGGGCGTAAACGCGGGGATCGCGAAGCGACTCCAAGTGTTCAAAATGCCGCCGGCGAGGGCGACCAGCGACATGAACAAGATGTAGGGAAAGGTGATCCGCGTCAGTTGCACGGTGAGCGCAAATTGCTCTGGATTGCCGACAAAGCCAGGGGCTGAGATATAGACCAAAAGCGGTGCGGCGAGCATGCCGAGCACGGTGACGACGACCAAGATGAGCAACAGCAAGCTCGCCACATGGTCGACCAAAAGCTTAGTTTCGGCCTTGCCGCGCTGATTTTTGTACTCGCCGAGAATCGGCACAAAAGCTTGAGCAAAAGCACCTTCAGCGAATAGGCGTCGCAGCAGATTAGGCAGTTTGAACGCGACAAAGAAGGCGTCGGTCAGTACGCCTGCGCCGAAGCTGCGGGCAATCACAAAATCGCGCAAGAAACCGAGTATGCGCGAGAGCAGGGTCATGCCGCTGACGGTCAGCAAGGCTTTGAGTAGATTCATGGTTTTAATAATTCGATCAGCTCGTTTTGCGCCGAACGCAGGCGTGTTACACGCTGCCTGGCCTTAGCGCTTGGGCTGGAGTCGGCTGTTTTGCGTAGCGCGCGATACTCGCCCTGGGCGTTCATTTCCCAACTGTGTTGGTTGTCGCTCAGATAAATACGCAAGCCTTCACGCATGACGCGGCGCTTGAGTTTGCGCTCAAGAATCGGGAAGGCTAATTCGATGCGGCGGAAAAAATTACGGTCCATCCAGTCCGCGCTTGAGAGATAAACCTGCTCAGCACCGTCGGCGTAAAAATAGAAAACCCGATGGTGTTCGAGCAGCCGACCAATAATCGAACGCACCCGGATGTTTTCCGAGAGCCCTTTCACCCCAGGGCGTAGGGCGCAGACGCCGCGCACAATAAGGTCGATTTTGACGCCTGCTTGCGAGGCCGCGTAGAGCGCGGCGATGGTCTCCGCTTCGAGTAGAGAATTCATTTTGGCGATGATGCGTGCGCGTCTGCCTGCCGCAGCGGCGCTGGCTTCGGCCGCAATCGCCGTCAAAATGTTTGAATGCAAAGAAAAAGGCGCTTGCCACAGATGGTGCAAGCTCTGCGCGTGACCGAGCCCGGTCAGTTGTTTAAACACTTCGTGCACATCGGCGCCGATTTCTTCGTTACAGGTGAGTAAGCCAAAATCGGTGTACAGACGCGCCGTTGTCGGGTGGTAATTGCCCGTGCCTAGATGGATGTAGCGGCGCAATGTGCTGCCTTCTGCGCTTGCTTCACGGCGCACAATCATCAGCATTTTGGCGTGGGTTTTATGCCCGACGACGCCATACACCACGTGCGCGCCGACTTCTTCCAACTTGGTCGCCCAGCCGATGTTGACCTCTTCGTCAAAACGCGCCATCAGTTCGACAATGACCGTCACCTCTTTGCCGTTCTGTGCCGCGCGGAGCAGGGATTGCATGAGTACTGAATCGGTGCCTGTGCGATAAACCGTCATTTTGATCGCGACCACCTGGGGATCCTGGGCGGCTTCTTCGAGCAAGCGGATCACAGGTTCAAAGCTCTGATAAGGGTGGTGCAGCAACGTGTCACCGGCACGCAGGCTGGCAAAAATGTTCCGTCCCTTTTGCAAGGCATTCGGCACGCTCGGCGTGAACGGGCGAAATTTAAGCTCATCACGACGCACGCCTTCTGGTACTTGAATTAAGCGCCCCAGATTGACCGGGCCGGAGACGCGGTAGAGATCCGCTTCGCTCAGCCCGAATTGCCTGAGCAGAAACTGGCTCATCGCAGCCGGGCAGCTGTCGGCGACTTCGAGGCGAACGGCATCGCCAAAATGGCGCTGCGGTAACTCGCCCTGCACTTTGGTGCGCAAGTTGGTGATTTCTTCTTCGTCGACAAAGAGATCGCTATTGCGCGTGACACGAAACTGGTGGCAACCGAGCACCGTCATTCCGGCAAACAGCTCGCCGACAAAGCTGTGCAAAATGGAAGAGAGAAAAACGAAGCTATAGACCTTGCTCGAAGGCGCGTTTATGCCTGTATTTATGTCTGTATTTACGCCTGCATTTACGTCTTTTTCTGCTTCACTCTGAGCCGGATCCTCGGTGAGCCAATTGGGCAAACGGATCACACGCGGCAGCACACGTGGGGCTTGGACTATGGCCGTTCCCGAGCTGCGCCCGAAAGCGTCTTTACCGCTCAGTTCAACGGCAAAATTCAGACTTTTGTTGAGCACACGCGGGAAAGGATGCGATGGATCAAGCCCAATCGGCGTTAAGACCGGCATCACCTCACGAAAAAAATAATCTTTGATCCAGGCGCGTTGCGCTTCGTTCCAGGTATCCCGGCGCAAAAAATGGATGCCTTGTTGCGCCAGCTGCGGTAACAAAGCGTCGTTCAGCAGTTGGTATTGCGCTTCGACCAATTTGTGCGCCACCTCGCTAATCCGGCGGAATACCTGCTCCGCCGATTGGCCATCGACGCTGACTGCGCTGGCACGCAGCTTGATCTGTTCTTTGATGTCGGCTACCCGCACTTCAAAGAATTCGTCGAGGTTGCTGCTGACAATGCACAAGAAGCGCAGGCGCTCAAGCAAAGGTTTGTCCGCGCTTTGTGCCAGGGCGAGTACGCGTTGATTGAACGCGAGCAAACCTAATTCACGGTTGAGAAAATAGCTGGCTGGAAATTGCGTGGCGTTGTGTCTTGCCTGAATCTTAGGCGCGTCTTGATTTGCTCCTGCGCTCTGTCCCTGCGCTTTTTCGGCGGCGTCATTGTGCATTGGCTGTGTTGCTTTTTTTTCTGTCCTTGCCCGGCGCTCATGGCTCATTTGGCTTGTGCTCACTTTTGCTTGGCTTGCTTTTGTGCGCGTGCGTGCTCGAGTGCGGCAGCAACTGAGCCGGCCGCTTCGGAGCCGGGTTCAAGCTGGCTTAGTAAGCGCGTCCAGTAGTCGATTGCCTGGGCAAAATCGCCCCGCCCGTTCGCCGCAGCGCCGGCCATCAACAGCGCACGCGGCTCATTCGGATTGAGCGTAAGGGCGCGTTTGAGGCGTGCTTCGACTGCCTCGTTTAGCGTGCCGTTGGCGTGCTCTGCTTGCTGCTTTCTCGCCAGCACTTCGGCGTAATCGGCGAGCAGGCTGGCGTCTTGTTCGACCAGTTCCTCAGCCTTAGCGTAAGCCTCGGCAGACTCGCTAAAGCGGCCTAATGCTTTGTACGAACGGGCGAGCATCAGCCAGCCTGGTTGGTCAGACGGGTTTTGTTGCAGCCTAGCCGCCAAGCGCGCCACCATCGCTTCGATTTGTTGCGGCGTGACGCTCTCGCTTATTGGGGGAGCGGCTTGGGTATTTTGTCGGTTTAGCCCGGCTGGATTACCTAGCCAGAGATAACTTAAGCCTGCCGCAAGAGGAATCAAAAGAAATAAAGCGATGGCCGTTTTGCCCTCTCTGCTCGGTCGTGCACCTCGCTGCGCAGGGCTGTGTGCAGCCCCAAGCGGCGCAGCTTCTGCTGGCGCGCTTGTTGTCGGCGCTATGTTGAGCGCGACGACCTCGGCCAGCACCCGCTGCTGTAGCTCCGCTTGTGCCTGCTCTAAGCTGCTCTCTTGCAGCAGCCCAGCCTCATATTCCTTGAGCAACTCCTGATTTTCTGCGCGAAACAAAGCCAGTTTTTGTGCGTCTTCGTTGGCTTGATTTTCTGCGTTGAGCTTACCCAGCTCAGCACCCAGCTCAGCACCCAGCTCAGTACCTGGCTCAGCACCCAGCTCAGGCGTAACCGCTGTTTTGAGCAGAGGACGCAGTAAACAGGTGAGCACGGCGCTGAGTAGGAAGACAGCGCAAAGAATAAAAATAGCTAGGCTGCTCATCGTTTTGTCTCGCTTGGGAAGTTGGTTTTGCCAGCATTTGGCTCAGGCAGCGCCAAGAGTTGTTCGGCGCGTTGCTGTTCTTCGCGACTGAGTTTGCGCCTTTGCTGCTGGCCGCCTTTATTTTTGCCTAGTTGGTAAAACAGGCTGATGCAGGCGAGCAACAGCAACAAGGCCGGGCCAAACCAAAGCAGCCAGGTGCTCCGGTTAAACGGCGGGCGATAGCGTACAAAATCACCGTAACGCTCGACCATAAACTGCATGATCTCTGCATCGCTGCGCCCCTGTTTTATTTGCGTGCGAATTTCTTGCCGCAGGTCTTTCGCCAGATCGGCGTGTGAAGCCACAAGCGATTCGTTTTGGCAGACCAAGCAGCGCAATTCGTCGGCGAGTAACAACATGCGCTGTTCGGTCTTTTCATCCGCCACTAAAGGCTGCGCTTCTCGCGCTGCCAAGGGGGGAGCCAGCAATAAACTGAGTATTAAAAGCGGCAATAAAGCGATTAGATTTTTGATTCGCGTGCTGATCTTCACGCTGCTTTGTGTGTCGATTCGTGCGTTGATTCTCTTGTCCATACGGTTCAACCTCATCGTTTGAGCTGCGCTAGCAGCGGCAAAATGCTTTGGCTGATGACTTCGTTGGTGAGCGGGCCTATGTGTTTGAAGCGAATAAGCCCGTTTTGATCGATCAAATAGCTTTCGGGCACACCATAAACACCGTAATCGATGCCGACCCTGCCGTTTAAATCGAGCACGGTCAGCTGATACGGATTGCCCTGGCTACTCAGCCAGTCTTGCGCGCGCCGCTGCGCTACCAACAACTCTTGGCTAGGCTCGATTTTGTCTTGATCGATACTGGCGTCTCCACGTATCTCTTTGTAATTCAGCCCGACGATGGGTAGCGTCTGGCGCGCCGCCAATTCGAGCAAAATCGGGTGTTCTTGTCGGCACGAAGTGCACCAGCTGGCCCAAACATTAAGCAACCAGACCTGCCCCAACATCTCTTTCGGCGAGAAACTTTGCGCGGGTTTGTCTAAGCGCATCAGACTGAAATCAGGCGCTGTTTTGCCGACTAAAGGCGAGGGGAGCTCGCGCGGATTGAGTTGTAAACCAAGCGCTAGCAAAGCAATCAGCGCAATCAGCGCAAGCAAGCTGAAACAAGCGGCGAGAGGCCAGCGTTTTATCTTCATGATTTTGCCTAGAGCGAGATCTTATTTGCGCAGCATAGGGGCGTAGCTCAGTGGCGTAACTTAGTTGCGTAACTTAGTGACGCAACTCAGCTGCGCGATTTTAGTCGGTAACGGCGGTCGCTCAAAGCCAGCAACCCACCCAAGGCCATCAATAAACAGCCGCCCCAAATCCAATCGACAAAAGGCTTGTAATAAACGCGTACAGCCCAAGCTGCCTCAGGTTTGTCTTTATCAATGGCTTCGCCGAGTGAGACGTAGAGATCACGCAGCCAGCCGGTGTCGATCGCCGCTTCGCTCAGCGGCATCGATGAAGAAAGGTAATAACGTTTCTCAGGGTTGAGTTTGCGCAATTTCTGGCCGTTCAGCAAAACATCAAAGTCGCCCACCCAGGCGCGATAGTTGGGGCCTTGTGCCGCCCTGACTCCATTGAACTGAAAATGATAGCCGCCGATAGAAACCGTTTCGCCGACCGCCATTTTCACGTCTTTTTCGGCTTCGTAGCCTTTAACCAAAGTCACGCCGATAACAAACACGGCAATGCCGATATGCGCCAAGTGCATGCCGTAAAAATGGCGTGGCTGTTGGCGCACGCAGGGCCAAAAAGCGCGTTCGCCACGCGTGGCTTGTACGCGCGTGTAAATGTTCAGCAGGCTAGTCAAGATGATCCAGCTGGCAAGCAGTAGGCCGAGGGCAATCAGCGGCGTCCACCCACTAACACCTTGATACAGCAGCGGCAAAAGCCCACCGACCAAGCTTGCGCAGAGCAAGGCCCAGCGCAAAGCGCGCAATAATTCACGCGGATTACTTTGCTTCCAACGGGCAAAAGGCGCGATGCCCATGAGAAAAAGCAGCGGCACCATCAAAGGCGCAAACACGCTATTGAAGTAGGGTGGGCCGACCGAAAGCTTAGCGCCGGTCAAGGCGTCAATCGCCAAGGGGTAGAGCGTACCGAGCAGCACCGAGGCGCAGGCGACGATCAGCAGTACGTTATTGCTCAGCAAAAAAGTCTCACGCGAGAGCAAGGTGAAATCGCCTTCTGTTTGGCCAGCTTGATCTGCGCTCAGACTGCCTGTGCGCCAAGCAAAGAGCAGCAAAGAACCGCCAACCACAACGAGCAAAAAAGCCAGAATAAACAGCCCGCGCTTGGGGTCGGTAGCGAAGGCATGCACCGAGGTCAGCACGCCAGAGCGAACGAGAAAAGTACCGAGCAAAGATAAAGAAAAAGCCGAAATAGCCAGCAACACGGTCCAGTTTTTAAAGCGCCCGCGTTTTTCGCTGACTGCCAGCGAATGAATCAAGGCAGTGCCCACCAGCCAAGGCATAAACGAAGCGTTCTCGACCGGATCCCAGAACCACCAGCCGCCCCAACCCAATTCGTAGTACGCCCAGCCCGAGCCGAGAGCGATGCCCAAAGTTAAAAAACACCAGGCCGCCAGGGTCCACGGGCGTGACCAACGCGCCCAGGCCATGTCGAGCTGGCCCGCCAGCAAAGCGGCAATAGCAAAAGCGTAAGCCACAGAAAAACCGACATAGCCCATGTACAGCATGGGCGGATGAATGATCAATCCGGGATCTTGCAGCAGGGGATTGAGATCACGCCCGTCTAACGCTGCGGGTAACAGCCGTTCAAACGGATTTGAGGTGATTAAGATAAATAAAATAAAGCCGCTCGCGAGCAAACCGAGCACGCCGAGTACGCGCGCCACCATGCGCTCAGGCAATTGCTGCGAGCAAAGTGAAACCGCGCTGCTCCACAGTCCCAAGAGCAGAACCCAGAGCAACAAAGAGCCTTCATGCCCACCCCAGACGGCGGCTAGCCGGTAGCGCATAGGCAGCAAACTATTACTGTGCTCGGCGACGTAGCGCACCGAGAAATCGTTCTCAGCAAAGCAGAGGGAAAGGCAAACGAAAGCAAACAGAATCAGAGCGCTCATCGTCAGTGTTGCCGGACGCGCCAGCGCAATCCAAGGCGCACGCCCCAGCTGCGCGCCGATCAAAGGCAAACTGCCTAGCAATAAAGCGACCAGCAGCGCAAGAATGAGGGCGAATTGGCCAAGTTCGGGAATCAAAATCGGTGCTCCAGTCAGTAAATAATCGCCCGCGCCAACGCGCGAGGGGCTCGATGGTACCTTGTTCGAGGCAGCTCGGCATTAGCTAAAAGCTAGGGCGATGTGAAATAAAGCGGGGCGTGATTGATTGTCACAGCAGTGCGGCTTCCAAGCGCAGCTTACGTTTTTGCCAGTCGGGCATGGCCTGCCCAAGCAGCTTGAAGAAACGCGCGTCGTGATTCCGCTGTTTGATCTGACACAGCGCTGCATCAGCTCGTACTCAATACAAAAACGGTGTACTGGCGGGACAAGCTCTTCGTCGTCAGCATTCAACGCTTGGGGAGGGCGCTTGATACGGCTTGCTTTGATCGCAACAAGCCGTCGCTCGCCGCAGCGGCTTAAAACCCTGCAGAGCTTCCCTTAATAAAATCAGACTCTTGTCCAGCTGCGCGGAGCCGGCGCGCGCTCTGCTTGCTGATGTATTTGAGGATGAAATGAACTATTGCGTGCGATTGGTCACTAATTTCATATAGCTGTTTTTAGTGTTAAGGAGAGAAGGGATGTTTACAAAAATGTTGGCTGGGTTGTCTGAAATTCGTCAGCATTTCTACCCTACTGAACATCACGGAGGTAGCGCCGATGATTCCCGAGGAGCTTCGTTTCCTGAACTCAATGCGGCCTTGGGTAGAGGTGATTTTGCAGCTATGCGTACTTTGCTTAATCCGGCGCATCAAGGCGAGCCAGAAAGTATTCGTTTGAGCATTCAAGAGGCGTTGGATTTGCTGGCTGAGGCTTATCGTCAGAGGCAGCCAAATGAGGCGGCAGCGGCTGCGGAGGTGCGGCAGGCACTGTTTGATCACGCGCTTGAAAGTAGTGGGGAAAAGCATTCGTCAGATGGCTTGTTCGCAATTGACGACTGGATGTCGAGTGGATTAAGGCAAACCATTCGCGATTCTGGTGATCCTTTTGCGCAGCGCTTATCCGATGATGCGATATATGCAAAGTCTGCTGCGCTCAAGGATGGATTCCACCAGCTGCCGCTGGAGCTAAGAGAGAAAATTCGCAGCCATATCCCAGAGCAACGGCGCCTAGAGCAGCAACGCACGCAGTTTAAACCAGACGAGCGTTTTTTCTCTCGGCAGGATCCTGGGGCGGAAGCGCTGATGACAGAAACAATAAAATCTTTAGAGCAGAGGGCGGCGCTAACAACATTGGATTTGAGTGCGATTCAATATTGGTTTTCTGCTCACGAAAAAGGACGAGCTCAGCAGCTTTTAAATAATTTACCGCAAAGTGTTAAGGATCGAATTACGCATATTCTTTTTTATAGAAACGCGCCTCGCGACCTTAGCCTACAAGGCTTTAGACCGAGCTTGATCCAGCAGTTGACCTGCTTTCAGGCGCAGGAAGGCTTGTTTGAACCTAATCATAGGGGAAATGATCAGTTACGAATCCAGTTTAGATTAGCGATGGCGGCAAGTCTGGAGCCGATGACCCATTTGCGTGAGCTTGATTTAACTAAGCTTGTGTCTTGTTCGACAGAGCAACTTCAGTTGTTTTTTGATGCGATTCCGCAAAACGTAAAAAACAATATTAAGTGCATTAACTTGTCAGGTTGCCGTTTTCAGGGATTGCGGATTGAAGGGTTCCCGGGCTTGAGTGATCTGATTTTAATCGGGGTGCACAGAGATTTTACGCCGCAGGATGCGATGGCTTTCTTGCAAGGGCTGCCGCAGCATCAGATCAAGCGGCTTGAGTTGGGGGGGTGGCCGCTTGAAGGAGTAAACCTGAATGGTTTTGAACAACTCTTAGATCTTTCGCTGCTGTGTCTGCAACACCCGCATCGTGGTCAGACTCAGGAACAAACGCAAGCAGCCCTAGTGACTTCAACAGCGCACGCACAAGCCGCTATCAGCAGTATTCCTAATCCGGGCAATCTCAAAAAGTTTGCGCTAGAGGGGGTGCTAGCCCACACCCTTGATTTGAGCTGTTTAAGCCGTGTGGTTGATCTGGGGATCAGTTTCGCACTGATCCCCGTTACGTCTCAAGAAGCTTCGGGCTTGCGTGACAGGCTCCTTAATAAAGACAATATGATCAGGCTCAGTTTGGTACGTTGGCCACATCAGAGCCTACGCTTCGAGTCTTTCGGCTCGTTGGAAAAATTAGAGCTTACCTTCCCGCGTGATGATGAAGGTGAGCCTCAGATGCAAGGGATTATGAACAGCATTCCAAACAAAGACAGGCTAATGCATGTCAGTGGGCGTCATTACAGGCGACCAGAGGATCTGAGTGCTTTTCCCTGCAGCGCTAATTTTCTGTTTGATTAGGCGGGCGATAATTCTGCTGTCGTTTGTGCAGCCGGATTTTTTCGTCTTGCCTGGTACAAATCTTTTGTGCCTGATCAAACTGATCGAGCAATTTGCTCTTTCGTCCTTTGTTTAACTTCAGCCTTTCCCAGGGCTTGCAGTACATGCAGTACAATTAACTTCCGTTTTTATGTCATTCATCAGAAAGGCGTCGCTATGCTCGAATCTTATCGTGCTCATGTTGCCGAGCGGGCTGCATTGGGTATCCC
>JAZKFR010000158.1:0-6456 GCA_040386295.1 Pseudomonadota bacterium
AAGGGGTGCATTGCCTCGTCAAGGCGCAGCGCTTCACGATACGGCCATTCAAGCAAAGGTGTGCGCACATAGGGCATTTGCTCAGGGTCGGCCAACGACCAGAACTCGACAAATTTTGCGTTGCCCGTGATCTCGGCGCGCTTGATCAATTCGCTGAGCGGAAAACCAAGCCAGGGAATCACCATGCTCCAACCTTCGACGCAGCGCAGGCGATAAATCCGCTCTTCAAGCGGCGCCCACTTCAGAATGTCTTCTATGGCAAAGGTTTGCGTGCGTTTCACCTCGCCTTCAATCGTCAGCGTCCAAGGCCGCGTGCGCAAAGTGTGTGCGTTTTTAGCGGGACTCTCTTTGTCTGGACCAAATTCGTAAAAATTGCCGTATTGCGTGATGCGCTCAAAAGACGTTGCTGGCTCATTCGTTGACAAGGCGCTGCGGCGAATACCCTGAATTTTCTGGTTCTGCACAGCTTCAGCTGAAAGCGCATCCGCAGCCAAACCGAATGCACTGGCGATGCTGGCTAAACCAGCCGCCTGGATAAAATGCCGGCGCGCACGATACAGCGAAGGCTCGGTAATTTCGCTGCTGACGATGTCGGAAGCAGAACGGATGAGCATGATGCCCCCAGAGATAAAGTCGGAAGTCAGGCGCGCAAACGCCGTAACGATACGGCACAGCCCTGGCGGCAAGAGATTAAAAGAAGTCGCCAGGGAATCAATAAAGCTGACAGTGGCCAAGCGCTGCCGCAACAATCAACGGCAGCGATCAAACGCAAGGCTCAACTATTGATATAGCGCTCAAGCTGCTGAATGATGAATTGTTGCTCTGAGATGGTCGCGGTAACCAAATCGCCAATCGAAACCAAAGCAATCACCTGCTGCTCGTGATCAAGCACGGGCAGATGCCGAAACTTCTTTTCTGACATCAACGCCAAACACTCGTCGATGCTGCGCTCTGGCGTTACATAGAGCACCTTATCGCTCATGATTTCGCCGACCAGCGTGTCTTTTGACGCTTTGCCGTAGAGAATGATTTTTCGTGCGTAATCGCGCTCAGAAAAAATACCCACCAGTTTCCCTTGATCCAAAACCAAGAGCGCGCCGACGTCACGTTCAGCCATAATTTTTAAGGCATCAAAGACAGGCGTTTGCGGTGAGGCCACTGCCAAGTCTTGTGTTCTGCTGGCGATCAGTTGTTTAAGCGTTTGCATAAAACCTCCTGTGTCGAAATAGATTGATCGTCTGCTACGTCCTAATACGCAGGGCAATAGTGCCATGAAGCCACAATCTGCAACTACTCAAACAGCAGAAAAATACAGCGCGGCAAAAACAATCAAGCCGACACAAGGTCGGCTTGATTGGTGCCATGAGGCAAAGCGGGGTGAATCAGTTCAGAGCAAGGGCTAGCGCAGACTGGCGATGTATTCAGCCAAGGCTTTTTTCTGACGATCGGAGAGTTTGGCTGCAATCATGCGCATCACTTTTTCACTATCGTTCGCCCGCTCGCCCGTACTAAACATTTTCAATTGATTCTCGATGTACTCGGCATGTTGCGCGGCCAAACGCGGATATTGCGCTGGCAAACCCTTACCACTCGGACCATGGCAACCGGTGCAAGCGGGCGTGCCGTTTTCGCTATTGCCCGCGCGCCAGAGTTTCTGTCCCTCGGCAATCAAGGCTGGATCGGCCGTTGTTTCGGCTGACACTTGCAGCTTTTGTTGCGACAAATAAGCCGCCACGCTCTTCATATCTGCTTCATTAAGCATGATCGCCATTGCGCCCATGGTCGGATTGTTGCGTACCGGCGGCTTACCGTCGATCGACTTAAAGTTGCTCAGTTGCTTGTACAAATACTCAGGAATTTGTCCCGCTAATTTTGGGTTGTTCGGCAGCGGACTATTGCCGTCTGCGCCGTGGCAGGCCACACAAACACCCTCAACAATTTGCTTGGCTTTAGCCAAATCGACAACGGCTGTTTTGGCGGTCTCAGGCTCTGCGGCATAAGCACCAGAAACAAAAAAGCTGCTGGTCAAAGCAGCAACAATCAACGCAAGCGGCGTAATACGGATCATTTCCCAACTCCCATGGCAAATCTAAAGGCTTAAGCGACAAACCTGATATTCTACAAGAATTTAGTCGCTAGGCACTGCGATTGCGCAGAGGACCTTTGTCTTTTTCCGCGCCCTGCCCTCTGCTTTTTACGCTCTTTGCCTGCCATTTTCCGATACGGCTGAGCAAAACAAACGCAGAACTCGCTTTATTAGCTTTCTAAATCTTTCCAAATCAATCGCAGCCCCTATTCTCGTTAGCGCACCGATGCCTCTCTTTCAAAAAGCAGTTTTTCACACCACAGTCGCCTACTTGCGCGACTTACCCAATGATTCACAACACGAAATTGCTTTTGCTGGACGCTCAAATGCTGGCAAATCTTCCGCCATCAACACCCTGGCTAACCACAACCGACTCGCCTTTGTCTCCAAAATGCCCGGACGAACGCAGCACCTCAACTACTTCACCCTAGAAGAAAGCAAGTACCTCGTTGACCTCCCGGGTTACGGCTACGCCAAAGCCCCGGGCGAAATTCGCGAGCACTGGGAAGGCCTGCTCGCACCGTATTTACGCTTTCGCGAACCGCTCAAAGGACTCGTTTTGATTATGGACAGCCGCCACCCATTGACCGAACTGGACGTGCAAATGCTGACCTGGTTTGCACTAACCGGGAAACCCGTGCACGTCCTGTTATCAAAAGCCGACAAACTGACGCGGCAACAACAGACACAAGCCTTGCGCACAACACAAACTGCGCTTAGCGCAATCAACCCGCGCACCAGCGTTCAGCTCTTCTCAAGCCTTAAGAAAACCGGCGTGGGCGAAGCAGAAACAGTTCTTGGCGCCTGGTTAGGCATGGCGGCAAAACCAGAAGTTGCGCCCGCTGCCGCACCACGCACCGAAAAAGTCGCGCGCAACAAAAATCGCAGCGCCATCGGTTGGAGCGCCAGAAACAAGCAAAAACCGTGATGCGTACCGAACACGCCAGGAGCGCGTCAGGAGCACATTGAGACAAAAATAATGGCATCAACCCCGCTCATCCCCCTTCTCTAACCCTCGATCAAAGCAAGAGGTCAACGTGTCTTTTCCAGCACAATTCCCTAGCGTTCGTATGCGCCGCATGCGTCACGACGCGTTTTCACGTCGTTTGATGCGCGAATCACGCCTCACGGTAGACGACTTAATCTACCCAGTGTTCATCACCGAAGGCGAGCAACGCAGCGAGGCCGTTGCCTCGATGCCCGGTGTCCTGCGGCAAAGCCTCGATCAATTACTCATCACAGCGGAACGCGCGCTTAAGCTCGGCATTCCGGCCTTAGCCCTCTTTCCCGTCATCGCCAAGGCAGACAAAACACTAGACGCCGCCGAGGCCTACAACCCAAACGGCTTAATCCCACGCGCCGTCATCGCGCTCAAAGCGCGTTTTCCCGAACTCGGCGTCATCACCGATGTGGCGCTCGATCCATATACCCTGCACGGACAAGACGGCCTGATCAAAAGTGACGACCCAAGCGCCTACGTGCTCAACGACGAAACCCTGGAAGTCTTAGCTAAACAAGCGCTAAGCCACGCGCAAGCGGGCGCTGATGTGGTCGCGCCGTCAGACATGATGGATGGCCGCGTTGGCCATATTCGTCGGGCGCTAGACGCCCAAGGCTTGATTCACACGCGCATCTTGGCCTACTCAGCCAAATACGCATCGAACTTCTACGGCCCCTTTCGTGACGCAGTAGGCTCGGCAGGCAATTTAGGCGCAGGCAATAAACACAATTACCAGATGGATCCGGCCAACAGCGATGAAGCGCTGCGCGAAGTCGCCTTAGACCTGGCCGAAGGCGCCGACATGGTGATGATCAAACCCGGCATGCCCTATCTCGACATTGTTCGCCGCGTGAAAGAACAGTTCAAAGTGCCCACCTACGCCTACCAAGTCAGCGGCGAATACGCCATGCTCAAAGCAGCAGCACAACAAGGCTGGCTGAACGAACGCGCCTGCGTTTTAGAAAGCCTGCTCGCGTTCAAACGGGCGGGCGCCGATGGTGTGCTCAGCTACTTCGCACTCGACGCAGCGCGCTGGCTTAAAGAAGCCGAAGTCTAAAGTCGGCACCAGCGGCACAACGACAGCGGCAAAATCAAGCGCCTTCATCCGGTTTTTTGCCATCAGGAAAAACGCCATCGAGGTAATACCAACGGGCTTCCTCGCGCAAGAATCGACTGACCTCGTGCAAACGATACGCCCGCCCCGCCACTTTATAACGCGCCACAAACTCAACCAAGGCGCTCGCGTCTCCCGTTTGTTCATGCCGTTTAATCTGCAAGCCCAGCCAGCGCGCCTGCGGCTCAGTCGTCAACGTCAGCGCAGAAGGGCGTGTCGTCGCATGCCAGGTCTCGAGCAAATAAAGCTCAAGACGCAAAACATACGCGCTGTAGCGCGAACGCATCAAAACATCAGCGCTTAGCGCCGCCATCCCGTCGTGATACGGCTTGCAGCAATCAAAATACAAACGTTCGCTGCCACAAAGACACGCAAAATTCTTCAAGAGGATTTTCTTTCCCTTTTTCAGTGCTGCCTGACCCATCGTTGCCGCAGCGAAATAAAAACCAAATAAAAATGGCCTAAAATTCTGGCGCAGATCGCCATGGTAGCGCGTGAGTGGGGTCTGCATGCTGCGTGTGTGATCAGTGCAAAAGTGTATTGATTATTGATGCGTGCCGGATAAATCTGACTTTGTGAGCGATAAATAAAGAATGAGTAAAGAAATGATCGTTGGTATCGACCTTGGCACAACCAATAGTCTGATTTCTATATGGCAAGACGGTGTGTCTGTATTAGTCCCAAACGCCTTGGGTAAATCTCTGACCCCGTCATGCGTCGGCCTTTCCGACTCCGGTGAAGTATTGGTGGGGGAAGCAGCGAAAGAGCGCTTACAGACCCACCCACAGCTGACCACGGCCAACTTCAAACGCTACATGGGGAGCGCGCGCAACACGCGTCTTGGCAAGCGGAATTTCCGCCCTGAAGAGCTCTCTTCTTTTGTGCTCAGAGCCTTGAAGGCCGACGCGGAGGCTTATCTCGGCATGCCCATTACTGAAGCAGTCATCTCGGTTCCCGCTTATTTCAGCGATGCCCAGCGCAAAGCGACTCAAACGGCCGGGATATTGAGTGGCCTGAAAGTGGATCGTTTGATCAACGAACCGACGGCGGCAGCCCTAGCTTATGGTGTTCGTGACGCGGCGTCAGAAAACCAATATCTCATTTTCGATTTGGGTGGCGGCACCTTTGATGTCTCAATCCTTGAGCTATTCGACGGGGTTATGGAGGTTCGCGCCAGCGCGGGGGATAACTTTCTCGGTGGAGAGGATTTTGCGGATGTCGTGATCGAACATTTCTTCGCCACGCAAGGTGCGCTTGCTGGAATCAAGCCTTCTGCTCTATCGAAAGAAGATGGGCAAAAGCTACGTAATGGCACGAACAAACTTATTTGGCAGCTTTCAGAGCGTAACGACGCCGAATTGGCGATCACGCTTTCTGGACAGACGGTTAACTATCGATTGAGCGAAGATGAATTCGCCGGTTTGGCAAGCAAGCTGCTGGAACGCATTCGTTTGCCGGTTGAGCGCGCATTGCGTGATGCCCGAATCCGTGTCTCTGATTTGTCGCAAATCTTGCTCGCTGGGGGAGCGACGCGAATGCCGATTGTGCGCAAACTGGTCGCCAGGATGTTCGGGCGTTTCCCCAGTTGCCACATCAATCCCGACGAGGTGGTCGCGCTGGGCGCAGCCGTACAGGCCGGGCTAAAAATGAAGGACTCAGCGCTTGATGAACTGGTGATGACCGATGTTTGCCCTTACACCCTGGGCATCTCGACCATGCAGCGTACCGGTGGCGCGCAAAACAATTTAGTGGCCGGCGTCTATTTGCCCATCATTGAGCGGAATACGGTTGTTCCCATTAGCCGGAGTCGTGATATTTACACGGTTGCCGATCAGCAACAGAGATTGGCGATTGAGGTATTCCAGGGCGAAGCACGAATGGTCAAGGACAACATCCCCTTAGGCACTTTTGAAGTTGAAGTTCCGCCAAAAGCTGCTGGTTTAACAGGCGCTGACGTGCGCTTTACCTATGACAGCAATGGAATTCTTGAAGTCGAGGCCACCGTTCATGAAACGAATGTGAAACGTCGCTTGGTGATTCAGGACAACCCTGGTTCGTTATCAGCACAGGAGATTGATCAGCGTTTGCTGGAACTATCGGCACTGAAGTTGCATCCGCGCGAAGATTTGCGCAACGTCACCCTATTGGCGCGTGCTGACCGCTTGTTCGAGGAACTGCTGGGTGATCTTCGTCTCACGGTTTCTGAAGCACTTGGCCGTTTTCAAGCCGTTCTGGAGAGACAAGATCAGCGCGAGA
>JAZKFR010000159.1:0-3257 GCA_040386295.1 Pseudomonadota bacterium
CCTCGGATTCGGCATGCGGCGCCAACTTACGCGCCAATTCAAGCCGAGAATGCTCCCGTCGCGCCAGCAACTGTAAGGCGCGTTCGCGTAAAGAACGCGCCATTAAGCAGAGTCCATCTTAGGCCGTGCAGCTGGCCGTGCAGCTAAGTGCCCTCCCGTTAACGCTAGCCAATCAAGCTGCGTTAGCAGGGGGTTGCTGGGCTGGAACATTGACAGCAAGGCGGATTTTGGCTTCGATTTCGACGGCGATGTGTGGATGCGCTTTGAGATATTCGCGCGCGTTGTCTTTGCCTTGCCCTATTTTTTCACCGTTGTAGGCATACCAAGCGCCTGATTTATCGACCAGTTTATGCAGTACGCCCAGTTCGATGATTTCGCCTTCGCGCGAAGTGCCTTCGCCGTACAGAATGTCAAAAATAGCTTCGCGGAAAGGGGGAGAAACTTTGTTTTTAACCACTTTGACGCGCGTTTCATTACCAACCACCTCGTCGCCTTTTTTGATACCGCCTATCCTTCTAATATCGAGGCGAACCGAGGCATAAAATTTGAGTGCATTACCGCCTGTGGTGGTTTCCGGGCTACCGAACATGACGCCAATTTTCATCCGAATCTGATTGATGAAAATGACGAGGGTGTTGGTGCGGTTGATGTTGGCGGTGAGCTTGCGTAGGGCTTGGCTCATCAATCGGGCTTGCAGTCCTGGCAGGGAATCACCCATATCGCCTTCAATTTCGGCTTTCGGAACAAGCGCCGCAACCGAGTCGATGACGACCACGTCTACGCTGGCTGAACGAACCAGCATGTCGGCTATTTCTAGCGCTTGTTCACCGGTATCCGGCTGGGAAATGAGGAGTTCGTCGAGGTTAACGCCCAATTTTTGCGCGTAGCTGGGGTCAAGAGCATGTTCGGCGTCGATAAACGCCGCCGTGCCGCCTAGCTTTTGCATTTGGGCGATGACTTGTAGGGTCAAGGTGGTTTTACCCGAAGATTCAGGGCCGTATATTTCAACGACGCGTCCGCGTGGCAATCCGCCTATGCCAAGCGCGATATCTAAACCAAGCGAACCGGTTGAGACCACTTGCAAGTCCGGGATAACGTTACCGTCGCCCATTTTCATGATTGAGCCTTTGCCAAATTGCTTTTCAATTTGTGCTAACGCCGCCGCCAGCGCCTTCGCTTTGTTGTCGTCCATTGTTCGTCCTTTTGCCGTCTTATTAAGTTGTTGTCTTGTTAAGTTCTTGCCTTTTGCTTTGCGCCGTCTGACCAAAGCGCTAGGCTAACCGAGCACACCAGCAATCCGCGCTGCATTATAGGCGCTTCATGGGCGCTTTATGGAGGGCAGGGCGAAATGCTTCGCCTCAGCGCGGCGTAGGTATTGATACATTCCGTCAAGCGCCTGGACAACTGCTTGCGCGCGGACGTTAAAACGATCGCCGCGCAAGCAATGCGTTTCGCTCACGACCTGAGCGGTCAATCCTGCCCAAGCGAAACAGACTGTACCCACGGGTTTCTGCGCGCTCCCACCACTGGGTCCAGCGATCCCAGTCACGGCCAGAGCCCAGTTAGCATGGCTATGGTGTAAGGCACCCAAGGCCATTGCGGCGGCACATTCTTCGCTCACCGCACCAAACTGCTCAAGCAGCTTGGCAGACACACCGAGCATTTCTTGTTTAGCCGCGTTGCTGTAACAAACAAAACCACGCTCAAACCAAGTTGAGCTACCGGCAAGCGTCGTCAAGGATTGAGCCACCCACCCGCCGGTGCACGACTCTGCTGTGCTGATGCAGTGTTGCTGCTGTGCCAACAGCTGACAAAGCGCTGCGCTGCTGGCGGCGATCTGAGTCAGCTTGCGCTCACTCATGTCACGAGAAAACGCAGTAAAGCAAGGCTCAATAAGGTATATCCCGCCGCGACGAGATCGTCTGCCATAACGCCGAAGCCATTTTTGACTTTTTCATCGAAAAAACGTGCTGGCTGTGGTTTGAAGATGTCGAAAAAACGAAAGAGCAAGAACGCAATGCATTGCCAAAACCACGGCGCAGGACAAAAAAGCAGAACGAGCCAGAACGGAACAATTTCGTCCCAAACGATGCTGCCATGGTCGACAACACCCAGGTCTTGCCCCGTTTTGTGTGCTGCAAAAACGCCGCCGACGAAGCAGAGTAGGAGAAAAATCAAGAATTGGGCATCGCTCAGCCAAGGCCGCAACAAAGGAAAAGAAAGCCAGGCGAACAGGGTGCCGACAGTGCCAGAGGCGAAAGGAGCGAGTCCGCTGCCAAAGCCACAGGCGATCAGGTGCGCGGGGTGTGTAAAGAGAAAGCGCAAGGGGGGCGGTGGGTTCTTTTTGATTTTAGCCAAAATGGTCAAAGCCTCGATAGTTGATCGGTACATCCTGTCCGTTTACATCCACTACTGTGCAGCGGCTGGGCAGGCTGTTGTGTAGCTCGCCGCAACGCCAGAGGGGTAATTGCAGTTGTTCGGCAAGGGCGTTAATGGCGGCACGCTGCTCGGGCGCCGCAGTAAAAAGCAATTCGTAGTCATCGCCACCCGCGAGCTGACATTGCCGTGCGCGCGCAGGGTCGACCGCAGCCGGCAGCGCGGGCAGTTGCGCCAGGTATAGGCGCGCAGCCAGTGCCGAGCGCTCAAGTAGATGATCGAGATCGGCGAGCAAACCGTCAGAAATATCGATTGCCGCATGAGCTAGGTGATGGCGGCGCAACATCAAGCCAAGCTCAACGCGTGGAATCGGTTGCTGTAGCGCCAAACGACAGCGCTGCGCCAGGGGCGCGTCGAGTTCGATGAGGCCACGCTGCTCGGCCAAACTGAGCGCCGCAAGGCCGGGGTAGCCGGACAGCCACAGGTCGTCGCCAGCCAAGGCGCCGTCGCGTCTTAAAGCTTGTCCGTTGGGCACCTCGCCGAGCGCGGTAAGGCATAGGTTGAGCGGCCCACGGGTCGTGTCGCCGCCGACCACATCGACTGAGTAACGTTCAGCGCAGGCAAACAGGCCACGGGCAAAAGCCGCGACCCAGGCTTCGTCTGCGTTGGGTAAAGCACCCGCCAGCAAAACCCAACGCGGTTGCGCGCCCATCGCCGCCAGGTCGGAGAGATTGACCGCCAAGGTTTTCCAACCTAATTGGTAGGGATCGGTATCAGCAAAAAAGTGTGTGCCTGCGACCAACATATCGGTGGTCACCGCCAACTCCATGCCGGCAGAGGGCGCCAACAAGGCGCAGTCGTCGCCAGGGCCGAGTGCAGTG